>JAPLOC010000636.1 GCA_026692825.1 Planctomycetota bacterium
TCCGGGCGGAATCAATAACACCGCTTCAAGTTCAGCAGCGTCGAATACCCGCCCTGCCGCTTCGGTCCCTTCCGACTCGAGTGTCTGCTGCACGGCCCGAGCCGCCGCCAGCAGCTTTTCGCGCCGTTTGTCCGGAACTCGCGCCGCTTCCGGAGACTCGGAACCTTCCGCACTGGGGGACATGTCGGAAATGACGCGCAGGCGGTTGGGATCGCTCCCTTTACGTAACCACTCCTCCGCGAACCGGTCGTTCGCAAACAGCAAGGGATCCTCGGGCAGATTGTCGGCCCCCAACAGAACCACCGTGCGTGGCTGCTCTCCGAACAGCAGCGTCAACTGCATCATCCCCAATCCCAGCGCAGGATAGAGCAGCATGGGCAGGACCACGACCAGGAACATTGTCCTGCGGTCGCGCATCTGGTCACGCAGCTCGCGGGAAACGATCAACCCGATTCGCGAGACACTGCGGGACCACGTGGGAAAGTCCATCGATCAATCCTGGGTTGAACCCGAGTCATGCGAGTCGCCGGAAAATGGACCTGTCCCCTTTTTTGTGATCAGGTCGAAGAAGAGTTCTTCCATGTCGGGCTGCGAATGCTCGGCTTCCAGCTCGGCGACCGTACCCGCCGCCAGAATCCGGCCGCGGTGAATGATCGCGATTCGGTCACACAGCCGTTCGACCTCGCGCATGATGTGCGTCGAAAAGATGATGCACTTGCCCGCCGCCTTCAGCGACTCGATTGTCGTCAAGAGCGCCCGCGCGACGAGAACATCCAATCCCGAAGTCGGTTCGTCGAAAATCATCACCGGAGGATCGTGAATGATCGTGCGGGCGATCGACACCTTCTGCTTCATCCCCGTCGACATCCGCGCGCCGGGGAGGTCGCGGTAGTCGTTCATCTGCAGAATCTCGAAGACTTCTTCCATCCGCTCCCGCAGTCGATCTTCGGCGATTCCATAAAGCCGGCCGTAGTATTGAACGAACTCCCAGGCCGACATGCGGTCGTAAACGCCCGTGTTTCCCGACATGAATCCGATCCGCGCGCGGACGGCGGCGGGCTCGGTGAGCACATTGTGCCCCGCCACCATCGCGAGGCCATGCGTTGGCTTCAAAACGGTACTGAGGATTCGCAGGCAGGTCGTTTTCCCCGCGCCGTTCGCTCCCAACAGGCCGAAAATCTCACCCGGGGCCACATGAAACGAAACGCGATCGACGGCGGCGACTTCGCCCCGTTTCAAATCGTGAAACGTCTTGGTCAGCCCTTCGACCCGAATCATGCGGGGCCGCCCACGATCACGGGCAAAGACACAGTGGCCGAAGTCCGCGGCGGATCGTCTTCGCCTGTGGGGGGGGCGTCGATGTATTCGTAGAAGACGTTTCGCTGCCGGGGAATGTACCCCGCTTCGCGAATGCATCGGCGGATCGAATCGACCGTCAGATGATGCACCGTTCCCGCCGACGACACGACGTTTTCTTCGATCATCAGACTTCCCATGTCGTTCGCGCCAAAGAACAACGCGACCTGTCCCGTCTTCTCCCCCTGCGTGACCCACGACGACTGGATGTTCGGAATGTTGTCGAGATACAGCCGCGACACCGCCTGCGTTTTCAGGTACTCAAACGCTCCCGCGGGGGGAATGTGTGACATCTCGGTGTTCTCGGGCTGGAACGTCCAACTAATGAACGCCGTGAATCCTCCCGTTTCGTCCTGCAACTGCCGAATCCGGTCGAAATGCTCGATCCGCTGGCCAGCGTCTCGACGTGACCAAACATCATCGTGCCGCTGGAGCGACCGCCAAGCTGATGCCACACGCGATGCACGTTGAGCCAGTCGTCGGTCATCACTTTGCCGCGCGTGATGGCGGCCCGCACGCGATCGACCAGAATCTCCCCCCCGCCGCCCGGCAGACTTCCCAGCCCCGCCGCCTTGAGCCGTTCCAGCACTTCTTTCAGCGGTCGCTTGCTGATCTTCGTGAAGTGGTGAATTTCGGGCGGACTGAAGCCGTGAATGTTCACATTCGGGTAATGGCTCTTGATGTCGCGCAGCAGTTCTTCGTACCACTCCAGCGGGAGTGTCGGATGCAGACCTCCCTGCATCAGAATCTGTTCGCCCCCCTGTTCCACCGTTTCGGCGATTTTTTGCAGCAGCACGTCGCGCGGCAGAACATACACCTCGGCGTGTTTCGGCGTCCGGTAGAACGCGCAGAAATCACACACCGCCGTGCAGGCGTTGGTGTAGTTGATGTTCCGGTCGATGTTGTACGTCCGGTACGGCTCGGGGTGCAGCCGGCGCGCGACCGCGTTGGCGGCCTGACCGATCGCGATCAGGTCGTGCGATTCAAGAATGCGCAATCCCTCGTCTGGGGTCAGCCGGCCGCCCGCGACGGCCTTCTCAAGCAGTGGCGAAATGTCGAAAGACAAGCTCGATTCCTCCCGGGGCGAGTTCATATCGGACGGCAAGCTGCTGGAACCGCGCCAGCCCTTTCCGTTCAGACTCACCCAGCCGGTAATACAGGTTGTGCTTCAAGTAATCAATCGTCACGCGTTCGCTTAGCCCCAGCAAAGGGGCTTCACGCCGGGCGATTTCGTCCAGTCGTTCCACACCCAGATCGCGGGCGGCGGTCAACGCCTCTTCGATCGGTCCGAGTTCCGTCCCCGAGCGAGTCGCCCACAACGCGAAAACAAACGGCAACCCCGTCGATTTCGTCCACTCTTCACCCAGATCCCACGTGCAGGCGAACGTTTCCTGGGGTTCATGAATCGCCCGGTCACCAATCAGCAGAATCGCATCGGCGGAACTGGATTCCAGGGTCTGATCGAGGGGCAATGGTGCGACCTGGGGAAAGACCTGGTATCGTTCCGCAAGCAGAATCCGTACTAGCGTCGCGCTGGTGCGCGAACCTGCGTCCAGTGCGAGCTGCCGAATTTCCTGTGGCGGAACCCGGCTGTACATCTTCACCGATAGGACCGGTCCCCGCGTGGCAACGCAGGCGTCAGAGACCACTTCGTAATCGGGGTCGAGCAAACTCGCGATCGACGGGACCAACGCGACATCGAGACCGCCCCGTGAGAGCTGGTCCGCCAGCCGACTCGGATAATCGAGAATCAGATCCGCTTCGGGAGTCAGCTCGGCCAGTCCTTCGATCAGTGGTTTTGAGTTCAGGTAATTGACCGCACCGATCCGCAGTTTTCGGTTACCCGCGTGGTATTCAGGGCCAGTCATCTTGGCGAGTGGGTGAAGAAATGTTGAAGGCGAAGGGAACAATCGGCGGGCGGATCCGCGGAGCGTCGCATTCTAGCCACTGTTCGTCGCATTCGCAGCGCAGGCGTGTTGTCAAACAGCCGGTTCGCTTCGTAGGATGGCGGCCGTTCGCGGGATCCACTCCCGTATCCAACCGCAGATTCTCGTCGCAATTCACACTCCCCGTGTCCGATCGCAATCCGTCTCTTCCACCCGCCCGCGTAGGCATCATCGGCCTGGGAACAGTTGGCACCGGCGTCGCCCGTGTCATGCAGCAGCAGCCCGAACGTCTCGCGCGCCGCGCCGGTCGTCCCATCGAACTTCGCCGCGCTGTCGTGCGTGATCTAAATAAGTCGCGGGGCATTGACCTTGCCCCGGGAGTCCTCACCGATCAGGTCAATCGGGTAGTGAACGACCCCGAAATCGACATCGCCGTCCATTTGGTGGGAGGAGTCCATCCCGCCCGCGAAATCATGCTGGCCCTGCTGGAGGCCGGCAAAGACGTCGTGACCGCGAACAAGGCGCTGCTGTGTGAATGTGGCGACGAACTCTTCGCCCGCGCCCGCGCGTTGGGCCGAACGATCGCGTTTGAAGCGGCCGTCGCTGGCGGAATTCCCATCATCGCGACCGTGGGGCAATGTCTCGCCGCCAATCAGATCACCTCCATCTCGGCGATTCTGAATGGAACCAGCAACTACATTCCCCCGCCGATGGCGCGCGAAAACTGGTCCTATGCGCAGGCATTGCGTCGCGCACAGGAACTCGGTTTCGCCGAGGAGGATCCCACGCTCGATGTCGACGGGACCGACGCGGCGCAGAAATTGATCATCCTCACCCGGCTCGCCTTTGGTGTGAATGCCCGCATCGAAAACCTGCATCGCCAGGGGATCGATCGGCTCGATCTTTCGGATCTCGCCTACGCCGCCGAACTCGGCTA
>JAPLOC010000637.1 GCA_026692825.1 Planctomycetota bacterium
ATGGGGCACGGTTCGCTGCTGCTGGGGCATAGCCACCCGGCCGTTGTCGAGGCGGTTCAGAAGCAGGCCGCGCTCGCCACGCATCCGGGAGCCTGTCACGAACAGGAAATCAACTGGGCCGAGTGGGTTCAACGGCTGATTCGCAGTGCCGAAAAAGTTCGGTTCGTCAACAGCGGAACCGAAGCGACCCTGATGGCGCTGCGCGTCTCGCGGATCGTCAGTGGCAAGCGGAAGGTGCTGAAATTCGAAGGGCACTTTCACGGCTGGCATGATCTGCTGATCCCGGCCGCCGATCCCCCCTACGGCACGGGCGAATATGGCATGCCGGGGATCACCGGCAACGTGCTGGACGACCTGGTGGTGGTGCCTCCAAATGATCTGGCTGCTGTCGAGCGGGCGATCGATGAACATGACCCGGCCTGCGTCATTCTCGAGGCGACTGGCGGACACTGGGCGCTGGTTCCCATGCGTGGGGAATTCCTGCGCGGCCTGCGGGAATTGACCGCGCGCAAGGGAGTGATCCTGATTTTTGATGAAGTGATCACGGGCTTTCGGGTGCATCCGGGCGGTTCTCAGGGACACTACGAAATCACCCCCGACCTGACGACGATGGCCAAAATTCTGGCAGGGGGCCTCCCCGGCGGGGCGCTCGCCGGCCGGGCCGACCTGATGTCCGCTCTGGAATTCGAAAACCGCTGGGGCAAGAAAATGAAGCACCCGGGAACCTATAACGGGAATCCGCTGTCGGCGGTCGCCGGCGTCGCGGCACTCAGTGAAGTCGCCAAAGGCCAACTCTGTCGACAGGCGAACGAGATGGGACTGCGGCTGCGGACTGGCCTGAATGAACTGTTCGCCCGACTGGATGTGAACTGGATCGCGTTCGGCGAGTTTTCGGGGGTGACGATCGTCCCCGAGTACGACGGCCCCCGACCGACGAATGACGAGTTCATTCCGTTTGGCAATTCGGTCGCGAAACTCGACCGGAAGATCGACACGCGGTTGAGTCACGCGTTCCGGTGCGCACTGCTGTTGAACGGGATCGACTTTTTCGGCTGGCGGGCGATGCTCTCGGGGGTTCACACCGCCGATGACATCGACCGCACGATCGACGGAATGGAGTCGGTTGTCCACCTGCTGCGGCAGGAACGGTTGATTCCGTAGATACCAGTGATCAAGCCGTTGGGCAGAAGCTGGGGGGACAGAGTCCCCCCAGCTTCGGTGCCACAGCGTCGCATTTATCGCCAGATTCTCCCTACCAATTCCGGTGACAGGCCCCTTGTATTGGTTGCGGTTCGATGCCAACTGAAGTCCAGTTTCGTCGTGCCCGACACGCCCCACGCGTCGCGGGGCTTGTTCCCGGTGGTGAAAACCCGGCGCGAATCGGCATAACCCGTTCCCCGATCGATTCCATTTCAGAGAATCGCCGATCTATGCCGACATGGAACCGGAGCGCAAACTCTTTCTGGCGTTGGTCGCCGTGCTGTTGGGACTGGGAACCTTGATGGTTCACAGCGCCAGCAACACGTCGCGCCCCACACGGTACGAGGAAGTGTATCTGTCGCGGCATGTGTTGTACTCGGCGGTGGGATGTGCGGCCGGCGTGCTGGCGTCGCTACTTCCCGTTTCGGTGTGGAGGCGTGGGGCACCGGCGTTTTTCTGGCTGACCGTCGTACTCCTGGTGCTGGTGCTGACCCCCGGCGTTGGTTCGACTGTGAAGGGAGCCCAGCGCTGGTTCCGGTTTGGCGGGTTCTCGCTACAGCCTTCAGAACTGGCGAAGTTGTCGCTGCCATTGTACGTCTGCCTGCGCGCCGATCAGGCCCGGGCGCAGTTGCGAGAGTGGTGGCGGGGGACCATTCCGGTCGTTTTCCCGGTGCTGGTCGCCGTTCCCCTTGTCATGAAACAGCCGGATCTGGGAACGGGGTTGTTTCTGGCCTTGGGTTCGGGACTGGCGCTGTTTCTGAGTGGGTGGCCCCTGCGGAATTTTCTGATTGGGCTGAGTGGCGCGATTCCGGCCGTTGTTTTGGTTGTGCTGAACAAGCCGTACCAGTTGCAGCGGGTCAAGGACTTTCTGGAAACCTGGAACGACTGGACGCAGGCACCATACCACCTCAAGCAGTCGCTGGTGACGCTCGCCGCCGGCGGGATCTGGGGAACCGGAATCGGGCGTGGAAACCAGAAACTGAGCTACCTCCCCGAGGCGAACACCGACTTTGTGTTCGCGGTCATCGGGGAGGAACTCGGACTGGTAGGGGTGGTGGGAGTGTTGCTGCTTTGGCTGGGTCTGTACGCGGCGGGTCTCACGGGTCTCAAACTGATCAACCGCCTGGCACCGTGCAGCTTTGAGTACGCGGCGGCATTCACCCTTCTGACGCAGATTGTGCTGCAGGCGGCGATCAACGTGGCGGTTGTGACGGCGCTGGTTCCCCCGAAGGGGATTCCACACCCGCTCTTGAGCTACGGGGGAACCAACCTGGTGGTGACGCTGACCGCGGTGGGGATTGTCTGCGGTTTGACGCGGCCGCGAGCGATTCAGGCGAACGCGGCCGAAGTCGGGGAATCGCCTTCGAACAACGGCTGAACTCCGCGCGGACTCGGGGCGCTTGAGCTGCGTGATTCGGTGCGCTAAGATCCCGCGTGTCATCTGTTTCGCTCCATTCCACCGGTCCGCACCCATGCTTCGCTCGATCGCTCTTCGCCTTGTCGTCCTGGCCAGTCTGTTCGGAGCCTCGGCGGCGGTCGCCGCGGATCGGCCGTTGAATCAGCTCTCGGCCGAGGAAGTCGCCGACGGCTGGGTCCGCCTGTTCGACGGCGAGACGTTTTTCGGCTGGAAGCCCAATAGCGACGTGAACTGGAAGATCACCGAAGGGGTGATTCATGGCGACACGGGCGAGCCCGGTCTGCTCTGCACGAACACCGTATTCTCGGACTACGAACTCCGCTGCGACTTTCGGCTCGAAGCGAAAGGGAACAGCGGGGTGTTTTTGCGGACGTTGTTTCAGCCCAAAGAAGTGACGAAAGACTGTTACGAACTCAACATGTGCGACTCTCACCCGGCATTTCCCACCGGCAGCCTCGTGGGGATCGTCAAGCCCCAGAAGACGATTGTCGGTGAAGGGAAGTGGTTCAAGTATCGAGTCGTCGTGGTGGGGAAGCAGATCGACGTGTGGCTCGACGGCGAGCAAATTCTGTCGTACACGGACAACCGTCCCGAGGCGCGTTTTCGTGGGCTGATCGGACTGCAAAAGAACGCCGGCAAGGCCGAGTATCGCAACATCTTCCTGAAGCCGCTGGGAGCGAAACCGTTGTTCAACGGGAAAGACCTCTCGGGATGGCATGTCGTTCCCGGGAGCAAGAGCAAGTTCACGGTGGAGGAAGGCGCGATCCACGTTGTCGATGGCCGGGGGTTCTTGGAATCGGACGCGACGTTTGCGGACTTTCTGCTGCAGTTCGATGCCCGGACGAATGGCAAACACCTGAATAGCGGTGTCTTTTTCCGGGCGATGGCAGGGACCGAGAAGGATCCTTCCAACGGATATGAAGCCCAGATTCACAATGCGTGGAAGGATGACGATCGCACTAAGCCGGTCGATTTTGGAACTGGAGCGATTTACCGACGGATCGCCGCCCGCCGGGTGGTGTCGAACGATTTTGAATGGACGACGATGACACTGGCGGCGACGGGCCCTCACATCGCGGTCTGGGTGAATGGCGAGCATGTCACCGATTGGACCGACACACGCAAGCCAAACGAGAATCCTCGGGAGGGGCTGAGAACCAAGGCGGGGCACTTGAGCCTGCAAGGGCACGACCCGACAACCGACCTGCTGTTCCGCAACCTGCGAGCGGCGGAATTGCCTGCCGTGAAGTGAGTGTCATTCTTCGTGGGGCCGAAACCCTCGGTTTCCGCGGAGTCGCGTCCGACAGGTCTTGAATTCCTGTTTCCGAATCTTCACGTGCAAGGATGAACTCCATGAAACCAGCATCCCGATTTCTGTGGGTGTTCACCGTCGTTTTTACGTGCGTCGACGTTCAAGCTACAACGGCGTCGGCTCAAGAATCAGCAACTCGCCGATTCGATGTGTCTCGCGTCAGGAAGATTCTCTTTCTGGGGAACAGTATCACACTGCATGGACCCGCGCCGTCGATTGGCTGGACGGGGAACTGGGGTATGGCCGCGACGGCCGAAGAAAAAGATTATGTCCACGTGCTGCTGGGATACATCAGCAAACGGACGGAAAACGCTCCGAAAGTGAAGATCAAAAACATTGCCGACTTTGAACGGCGACTGACGGATTACGACGTCAAAACCGAATTGAAAGAGGAATTGGAATTTGAAGCCGACTTGGTCGTTATCGCGCTGGGAGAAAACGCGCCTGCCCCCAAGACTCCCGAAGAGGGGGTTCGGTTTCGCAAAGCGTTCTCGGAACTCTTCGCCGAGCTGAAACGGCACGGCCGCCCCACCCTGTTTGTCCGGAGTCAATTCTGGCCGGACGCGGAAAAAGACCGGCTGATGAAGGAAGCGTGTGAGGACGCGGAAGGAACGTTTGTTGACGTTGGAAAACTTGGCGGGGATGAATCGAATTACGCCCGAGCGGAGCGCAAGATTGAACACGCCGGTGTCGCGGCCCATCCGGGTGACAAAGGGATGCGGGAGCTAGCCGACGCGCTGTGGGTGGCGATCTGCGACCGCGCCGTGGCGACCGACTGGCCGCGCTGGAGAGGAAGCAAAGCGAATGGTGTTTCCGACATCGGGCATCCTCCAACTCACTGGAGTCTGAATAACAACATCCGTTGGAGCGTCGAGCTTCCCGGTTGGGGAACCAGTTCGCCCGTGGTCTACGGTGACCGGGTGTTCGTCACGTCACAGACGGAAGTCGAGGGGAAGAAGGCTTTGCAGGTGTTTTGTTTCGATCGCGACACGGGCAAGGAAGTCTGGAAGAACGATTTTGGATTGGAGGTGGATCAGAGAACCCACGAAAAGTCGAATCTGGCGGTCAATACACCGGCCGTGACGGACGACGCGGTCTACGTCGCCTATGGCAATGCTGACATTGCCCGTTACTCCCACACCGGGGAGTTGCATTGGGTCCGCCGGTACTTGCGGGATTTTGGTGATCCCAAAATGGCGTGGGGTTATTGCATCAGTCCGCTGGTGGTTGACGATGCGATCGTGTTCCCCTGGGACCACCACACCGGCCCCTGTTTTTTGATCGGACTCGATAAACAGAGCGGGGAAACCGCCTGGAAAAAGGATCGTCCGATCGGAACCGCGCATGCGACTCCGCTGTTCGTCGAAGCGCACGGGCAGAAGATGTTGCTGGTGCCGGGTAAGAACCGGTTGACGGCTTTCGACGCGAAAAGTCACGAACCGCTGTGGGTCTACGGTGACGGCGCGGGGCCGTACAACGGCGAGATCATTTCCAGCCCGGTTTACGCCGACGGCGTGGTGTATCTGCAGCTCTGGCGGCAGAGTCCCATCCACGCGATTCGGCTGAATGCGAACGGTGCGCCTCCGACGTTGTTATGGATCAGCAAGGATCCCGGCCCGGTTGAGGCTTCACTGCTGCACTATCGCGGGAGACTCTACGCGTGGTTGGACAATGGCGTACTCACCTGTCTGAATGACAAGACCGGCGAAATTCTATTTCGGGAACGACTGGGATCGAGCTGCAATTCGTCGCCCGTCGCCAGCGACGGAAGAATCTACCTGAGCGATAACGACGGCAAGACGTATGTCATTCGGGCGGGAGACACGTTCGAGCTGTTGGCAACCAACGAGCTGGGCGAACGGATCACGGCGACTCCGGCGATCCTGGGGGACGAGTTGCTGTATCGTACCGACTCGCATCTGTACCTCATCGGCAATCGGCCGTGAGTATTGCCAGACCGGTCGCGGATGCGACCACCGCGATTACGATGTCGGCACAAACGACGTCTGCAGCTTCGCCGTCCTGCCCGTGGACGCGAGTGACTCGGTGATCGCGCGGATCAACAGGCCGGCGTCCATCCCCAGCCCCAAGAAGCGAAATCCCTGCTCCTCACGTTCACGCAGGTTCTCGTGACTCGTTCCCAGAACGCCACACTGTTTGCCATGCTTGCGAATGACGTCTTTGATCGCCAACAGTTGCGACGCGACCCCGGGGCCTTCCCACTGACCTGCGAAGCCCGCGGTCGATGAATAGTCGGCTGGACCAAACTGAAACAGATCGACTCCCGGAATCTGGCACAGATACTCGATATTCCTCCCAGCCCGAACCGTTTCAATGATCGGGACGACCAGGACGTTTTCTTCCGCTTCACGAACATGTTCGGGAATCGCCCGCCCCCAACATGTCGCCCGTTCCCCGCCGATTCCCCGAAGCCCGGTCGGTGGGTAGTGCGCGAACGAAACCGCCTGGCGAAGCTGCTCTGGCGTTTCAATCCACGGGACCACGATTCCGTCGGCCCCAATATCGAGCGCCCGCTTGATCTGACCGATGTTGAGTTCCGTGACCCGCACCAAGGCCACCGTGTCGCTACGAACCGCGGCCCGAAGATGTTGAAC
>JAPLOC010000638.1 GCA_026692825.1 Planctomycetota bacterium
ACAGATTCACTCCCCCCCCAAACCAAAGAAGGCGACTCGTCATGCTGCACTTTACGACATCACACGTGTTGAGACTGAGCCTGAGTCTGTTCCTTTTGACTTGGTGCGCCATCGCAACGGCAGGATCAATCTCAATTAGCCACGGGCATTACAATAACATGATTCCGGCAAACGTCAGGGGATTCATCCCGTGGAAGGTGACAAACGACTCCACGACAAATTACGAATTCGCGATCCAGGATCCAATAAAGGGCTTCTACACGCCGATCCCTCCGTTCAGCAACGGAAACAAAATCATTGGGTCGGTTACGCAACCAACCAAACCACCTACGCCTTTGAAACCGATGATGCCTCCTGTCGATGTCTCAATGGACGGTGTCGTGACCAGCACAAAAGGCCCGCGCAAGGATGAGGTTATTGTCAACGTCACCCCCGGAATTCTGGGTGTGGACTTCACCGGGGGAGCCCCCGTGGTTCCGGTCCAGGGCGTGAATGTCGGATGGCGTTTCGATCTCACCTCTGAGAAAATGGTCGCCGCGTTGGGACTGTGGGACGAAGGAGCCAACGGAATCGATTCGCACCAGATCGGACTCTGGAAACTCGCCGATCCGATGATGGCGTCGCTCGGCATTCAGGCAGCCCCAACGCTGATTTACCAAATGACCGTCGACAACGCGAACAGTGATGGTTACGCAGGGGCCGAAGCGGCGGGAGAGTGGCGGTTCAGCGTACCGGCTCAATTGATTCATCTGGATGCGGGCATCTACGTGAATGGAGCGCACTATACGGCCGGTGGTCCAGACGCCTATCGAACCGATGCGACGGGGACCGCGGTCAATCTGATTCTCCCGGACCCGGATCTGGTCTTCCGGGGTGCCCAGCACGGTCCGTCGTCAGGTTTTGACTACCCCGGATTGAACTTTCCGACTGAAATCGGGGACTTCGGTCCGAATTTGATGTTTGTCTCGCCGGAGCCATCGGCGGCAATGCTTGTTGGTATCGCCTGTTTGGCGCTGCTCACCCTTCGCCTCCTCGGACGCTTCCGGGGAAATCAAAAATCCTCACTTCAAACTATGGCCAGCCCCGGGCATTCGCTATAACCCGGCTTTCCGGGTCAACCGCCATCAGCCCCCCGGGATTGAACGGACACCTTTCACCGCAGCAGTCAGGAGCAACGGACGCCATGGCCATGTACGGCGCGCACGTCGACGTCAAAACCTACCTTCAACGCGTTCAGACTGAGATCGATCGCCTCGATCACGCGGAAATCGAGGCGCTCGCCGACGCCATCTACGCCCGGTACCTCTCCCGCCGTTTCGTCTACATCATTGGCAACGGCGGCAGCGGTGCGAACGCTTCGCATTTCTGCGAAGACCTCGGCAAGAGTACGGTCCTCGACTTCGAGAATCAGCAACGGCTCAAAGTCCTGTCACTCACCGACAACACCCCCTACATCCTGGCGTGGGGAAACGACACCAGCTACGACCGCATTTTCGTCGAGCAACTCAAGAATTTTGGCGAGCCGGGAGACTTGTTGATCGCGATCAGCGGTTCAGGGAACAGCCCGAATATCCTCCGCGCGGTCGAGTGGGCGAATGCCCACGGCATTGACACGTTCGGCGTCACCGGCTTTAACGGAGGAAAACTCCGGGGGCTGGCGAAGAAGGGGTTGCACTGCCCGTTGGACGACATGGGAATGGTCGAATCTCTGCACCAGATCGCGTTCCACTACGTTCTTGACGACGTCCATGGCCGGATCAACGGAATGAAGAACAAGCCGGTCGCGTAAGTCTTGCGATTTCGAGCGAAATGCGAACAGGCCCCGTACCGATGGTACGGGGCCTGTTTTTTTAGCGTGTCGCGGTGGGTGTTTGAGCGTCGAGGGACCGGCCGGCTGACGCTGGCCGCTCGCCTTATTTGGTCAAGTCGCCCCAGATGTACCAGTTGGGTGCGACGTACACCCAGTATCCCTGCGGCAGGTTCGTGTGGTCCTGGTAATCACGGCCTTCCCACAGGCCGTATTCGGAGACCTCGCCGTAGACTTCACGATCTCCCTCGGCTCGAATCACCCGCAGCAGATTGCTGTACTTTCCCTTCATGCTGGCAGTCCGTTCCGCATCGGCCGCCGTCACAGTTCGGTCAATGTCAGTGGTCTTCACACTGGCCGCTGGCTGGTGTGTGAACGCCGGAGCCGCCTTTCGCACCAGTTCCACGAATTCGTGGCGGTGCCCCTGCGGGTCTTCGCCAACGCTCGCTTCCGCCAGTTCCAGAATCATCGGAATGCTCACCTCACCACGATGAGGCGACTGCCGCAAGAGCAGGCCGAACGCGGCGACGGCGGAGGACCACTGCATGTTCTTCGACACCGGGCGCGGGTCTTCGATGTACTGCACTTCGAATTCCTTGCTGGTCTCTTCTCCCGGCGTTTTGTATCGCAGCCGAACCGCCAGCGTCTCGTGCGCCAACGGCCCCTCGGCTGGCGTTTGTGGCGTGCTGTAGCGCAGTTTGGGACGCTCTTCGCTGGAGACCTCTGCGACCGCACTCGGCGGCACGATCTCGTACAGGGCGGTGACCCGGTGACCCGCACCGATGTCTCCCGCGTCTACCTTGTCGTTGCGAAAGTCGGCGGCCGCCATCACGCGATTCTCGTAGCCGATCAACCGGTACGCGCCCACCCAGGTCGGGTTGAACTCGACCTGAATCTTCACATCCTGCGCGATCGTCACCAGATTCGCCTCGGCATCCTCAACGAACGATTTCTGCGCTTCGACGGGTCCATCGATGTAGCCATAGTGGCCATTGCCATGGTCGGCCAGCTTTTCCAGCTTGCCATCCTTCAGATTTCCCATGCCATAGCCGTAGACACTGAAAAACACCTGGCTCCGGCGACGCTCTTCAATCAGTTTCACCAGTTCGTCGTCATTGGTGGTTCCGACGTTGAAATCACCATCAGTGCAGAGAACGACGCGGTTGATTCCCTTGTCGACGAAGTGGTGTACCGCTTCGTTGTAGGCAAGCCGAATTCCGTCGGCCCCGTTGGTCGAGCCGGCGGCGACCAGACTGTCGATGGTCGTCTGGATCTGATCGCGATTGGCGACCACGGTCGAAGGCATCACAACCTTCGCGGTGTCGGAATACGTGACAATCGCCAGTCGATCCCGTTCATCCAGCTTGCTCAGCAACAGTTTCAGGCTGTGCTTCACCAGCGGCAGCTTGTTCTCGGACTGCATCGATCCTGAGACGTCGATCAGAAAGACGAGATTGGCGGCGGGGCGATCTCCTTTGGGAATTTCCCGTCCCGCCAGGCCGATCCGCACCAGCCGATGGTCCGCCTTCCAGGGGCAACCCGACATTTCCACCGTCACCGAAAACGGGACATTTCCCTGCGGTGCCGGATCGTCGTAGCGGAAGTAGTTGAGCATCTCCTCAATGCGAACCGCCTGGGGGGGCGGGAGTTGGCCATTCGTCAGGAATCGGCGGACGTTGGCGTAGGAGGCGGTGTCGACATCGACTCCGAAGGTCGAAAGCGGTGCCTTCTGCGGAGCGAGAAAGGGATTGTCGGCAAAGGCGGCGTACTCTTCTGCACCTGCCCGAGGACCGTCTTGAATAAAGCGGTAACCCCGGATGGCCTCCAAGCTATCACCATCAAGCCGCTCGTCAATGGCCGCGACATGGGATTCCGATTCCAATCTCGCAAAATGATCGCGATCGCTTTCACGTCCACGACTTTTGGAAATACTCGGTAAGCGATCGTCGGGGCCCTTCTTCCTGGCCGAAAACCTCTCCTCGATTGCGCTGCGTGCAACGGTTCCGTCCCGTCCCGCGACGGTCCGCAACGATCGCGAGTCTTTCGCGTCGGGTTGATCACTTATGGAAAGTCGGTCGGTCGACTCATCTTCCGCTTCCAGAATATGGATCCGCGGAGTGATGGAGGAGACGCGGCCCGATTGCGGCAGAGTGGTTCGAACCGTTTGAGCTGCCGGTTGGCTCGGTTCGGTGGAACTGGTTAGGAATCCCCCCTGCCCCTGACCACCTCCTCTCCTACCGCTGCGTTCCCCACCTGGCGACGGACGGGCACCACCCATCTGCTGTCTCGCTGCCACGGTTTGATCGATCAGCGCC
>JAPLOC010000639.1 GCA_026692825.1 Planctomycetota bacterium
TCAAAGGGGCGGCGGCCACCGCTTCGAAGTCTTCGACCAGAAACTGGCAGATCGGGTCTGGCCCAGACAGCCGAGCGCCGGCGATTCGCCCCCGAACCTTGTAATACTTCTGATCCCGAAGCGATTGGAGTTTCTTCCGACCTTTATCGGTCTCGGAAAGAAGCTGAAACGAGATTCCTTCCTGATTCGCCCGCCCTTCGATGCGCAGTGCGAGCAGGGAATCCCGATTATCCATGGAGAATCGCCGAGAGGAACTCGCCGACTGGAAAGGGCCCACCACTTCGATCGTTGTGTCAAACGGAAGGCTCACGCCGTCGATAACAACGTGATCGGGCACCACGTCTGGCTCGGCGGCTGCGACGCTGCCGGGCCAGCAGGCGAGGGTTCCCATGGCGAAGAGCCAGAAGACCCGGGCAAAGTAATCAAATCGATGGCTCATGACGGGTTTCCTTCACGGGTTGTTTTCCTGGAAGCGACTGGAGCCTTCGTCGAAACGCTCTGTTCCGTTTCGGAGGTCGCAGACGATCGAGACCTGGGTTCGGGGTGCGCCGGTATCGCGCTCCGCTGACGCCCAGCATACCTGCGGAATGTTGAGATTCAAAACAAGCGTTGTCTTCCGAAACTTTCGCCCTGTGATCGACAGTGCGGCCCCCTTTTCCCGATTGCCTCGAAAAGAAGTCATTGACCCGATTGAGGTCGGAATCTGCCACTGGATCAATCGCTGTGTGCGGTGTAGTTGAAAAGTTCCATGCCCGGCGGACCCACAACGAGGCGGGTCGCTGCGGGGTTCGTTGGACAAGATCTGAATTCTTGGGCAGTGAAAAATCGCGTGTTGGAATTTGAGTACGGCGGCACCGGCGTCGTTCGAAGGGGGGTAGGCAGGTATTGGGTTGGTTCGAGGGGCAAACGGCCCGACGAGCGATGCCGATGTTCGCGCGGCCGGCACTTTTAGCTGGCCCAGTGTTGACTGTTGTCCAGCATGTTGAGACTCAACTCATGCGGGCTGTCGCGTAATGGGTGGCCCTGTTATCAAGTCGACACCCCGAGCGACTGTACTCGCTGGCAGATACTCCGACACAACTCTCGGGCACGGTCAAGCACGCCGGTCGAACCGCGGACGTGCAGAACAGAAATTGCATCCCACAGAATGTCTTCGTCGGTCACGGCAAGAATCGTGTTGATCAGTTCGTCGACGGTGCGGGGATCGCTTCGTAGATTCTCAAGGTGGGTCATGGCGAGTTTTCAAGTCTGCCTTCCAGCGACGAACGACCAGCCGGCTTACGCCGGCCGTTCGCCTAGGGCGACTTGTTCCTGGAGGCGGTTGCGAACCATTGGGTCGTTGAGCGCGGGCAGTGCCGAAGCCTGTTCTGGCAATGTGCTGCTCCGCGGTC
Source organism: Planctomycetota bacterium (assembly GCA_026692825.1). Lineage (GTDB taxonomy): Bacteria > Planctomycetota > Planctomycetia > Planctomycetales > Planctomycetaceae > UBA10511. The sequence goes on from JAPLOC010000639.1 coordinate 1,392, forward strand.
GGCAGAAAGATCCCCCGATGGTCGGTGTCGGACAAGAAGAGGGTGCGGGAAAGTTCGAGCATCGCAAGCGGAGGCTGCAGGATCGCATGGCGTTTCTCGCCAGGGTGTTTGCGTGTGATCTTCTCGGCCCTACGCCAGTTTGACTTCACAGAGAGTCCGAGCAAATCGCGCCCATCGCCAGAGTGCTTGATTGCGGGCCAAAAACCCGGTGGCTGACGCCAACCGGCTCGCCCCGTCGCCAATTGGAGTCGAATTCGCAACTTCAAACGAGCTTTGGGAATCGCGATTACGCATTCAAGGACTTCCATCGTTCAGAACAACTCGACAATCGGCTTCCCCCCCTCGCTGAATTCGACCGGCGTTCCTTCGGGTTTCTTGAGCCGCAGGTCGGTGTCGATGCCGAGCTTGCGATAGATCGTTTCCGCGTAATCACACGGCGTATAGCGGCGGTCCAGAACATCGGCCGCTTCTCGGTCGGTCTTGCCGACCACTTGGCCACCGGGAACCCCCGCTCCCGCGAACGCGACCGACATGGCCCGCGCCCAGTGGTCGCGCCCTTCCCATTTGTTCAAACGTGGCGTCCGACCCATTTCCGTAATCAGGCAGACCAGCGTCTCGTCCAGCAATCCACGGTCCGAAAGATCCTCGAGCAGCGCGCTGAACGATCGGTCGAGGCTGGGCATCATCGCGGGGTGGGGCAACCCGTACCGCTCTCCGTTACTCATCGCCTGAGGTCCGCCGCAGGGACCGTTGCGGTAAATCCCCTCGTGATGATCCCAATTCAGGAACGCCCCGTTCGGCTGCCCGTTCTCCGGTCGCCCGACCATCGAGGCCGGCTGAATCACCGTGACGGTCACGAATCGCACTCCCGCTTCAATCAGTTTCCGTCCCAGCAGATAACACATTCCACGATGGTCTCGGCCGTAGCGGTCGAGCAGGCGCGGCGACTCCTTCGCAAACGAGATCGCCCCCTGAACCTGCGAACTCGTCAGCAGATCGAACGCATTCCGATGGCTGCGGGTGAACACATCGGTGATCGCTTCTCGGGGAACAGCATCCAGGCCTGCCAGTAGATCGCGACGCGCCGACAGACGCTGCGAGTCGAGGCCGGGCTGGGGATCGAGCGACTGCACCCGCCAGCCGGGGGCCGCGACGTCCTCGCCCAGGCTGCGCGTTCCGAGCTTCCAGGCCGCGCGACTCCGATGCAGGAAACCGGTGTTGTTTACGTAGTTCGGCAGATTCGCGCCGGGACAGAAGATATAGCCGGGCAACTCGAGGCAGTCGGTTCCCAACTGATCGATCACCACCGAGCCGATGTCGGGGAATAAATGCGAGTTCAGTCCCGCTCCACGAAAGGCCGGGGAATCGTGCCGGTACCCTTTCAGAAATTCGATGCAGCCTTCGATGTGGCCGGCGACCGGCGTCGACGTCATCGACCGCACGACCGACAACTTGTCGGCGTGGCGGGCGATGCACGGCATCAGCGACGTGAAGTGCATCCCGGCGACGCTGGTCGAGATCGGCGCGTAGGGGCTGCGGTGCTCGGCTGGAGCCTCGGGCTTCGGGTCCCACGTATCCATCTGGCTGATGCCCCCCTCCTCGTAGAGGACCAGAATGTTTCGAGCCCGACCGGCGGGACGACCCGATTGTTCCGCGAGGGACCGCCGAGCGAATAGTTCGCTGAGTCCAAAACCGGCAACCCCGGCGGCAGCACTGCGCAGCACACGACGCCGGGAGAGATCGAGA
>JAPLOC010000640.1 GCA_026692825.1 Planctomycetota bacterium
CAGCGCCGTGGCCAGCAGGAGGAGCAGCGGTTGCGGCAAATGGTCGAGAACACGACCGTCCGGCTCATTATGGCCGACCGCGATCTCAAGATCGTCTACATGAACCCGGCCTCCATACAGGCGCTGCGACGGCTGGAACACCTGTTGCCCTGCCGGGCGGATGAAGTCGTCGGAAAATCGATCGACATCTTCCACAAGAATCCAGAAATGCAACGTCGGTTGCTGGCTGATCCCAAGAATCTGCCGCATCGCGCGACAATCAAGCTGGGAGACGAACTGCTCGATTTGAACGTGGCGGCGATTCGGGATTCCAACGGTGAATACATCGGCCCGATGGTGAATTGGGAAGTGATCACCGAGCAGGTGCGGGCGAAGGAACGCGAGCAGAAACTGCAGGAGGAACAGCAGGCGGCCCGGCTCGATCTGGAGCGAAAGGTCAACGCGCTGGTCACCGTTGTGACGGCGGCCGCCGATGGAGATCTGACGCGGGAAGTCGCGCTCGCCGGTGACGACGACATGGGTCGACTGGCCGCTGGCATGAAACGGATGCTCGCCGACCTGCGCAACGTCATTGGCCAGGTGATCGAAGCGGCCAATCAGCAGAATGAAGGGGCCCGCACAATCGCCGAGAGCAGCGCCAACCTCAGTGAAGGGGCTCAAACCCAGGCCGCCGCCGTCGAGGAAATGTCGGCGTCGGTCGAACAGCTCATCGATTCCATCGAGGTGATTTCGAAGAACTCGGCGGAAGCGAAATCACAGGCTGATGAATCGACCACGCTCGCCCAGGGAGGTGGGACGGCGGTCGCCGAAGCGGTGTCGGCAATGAAGCTGATCCAGAAATCCAGCGAGCAGATCAACGACATCATTCAGGTGATCAGCGAGATCGCGAGTCAGACGAATCTCTTGGCGCTCAACGCGGCGATCGAAGCGGCGCGGGCTGGCGAACACGGCCTGGGTTTCGCCGTCGTCGCCGACGAAGTCCGCAAACTCGCCGAGCGATCGAGCGAGGCGGCCAAAGAAATCACCCAGCTCATCAAAGAATCGTCTCGGAGGGTTGAAGAGGGTGCCGCGCTGTCGAGCAAGGTGGGGCAGTCGCTGAAGGCGATCGTCGAGGCGGTGGACAAGACGGCTCGGGGGATTTCGCGAATCGCGGAATCGACCGAAACTCAGGCCGCCAGCGCCACTCAGGTGAAGACCGCGATTCGCTCAGTCTCGCACACGACCGAGTCGAACGCCGCCGCCGCCGAGGAAATGGCCGCCAGCGCGGAAGAACTTGGCGCACAGGCCCAGACCCTGCATGATCTGGTCGCGAAATTCAAAGCTTGACCCGGAGGAAATGGAATTTGACGAAATCAATCGATTGTCGGGATTGATTTCGATAAGGTGATTGGTCCTGTTCCAGTGCGGCACCAGCAACCGGCAGCCGGCGTCGCCGAGGGAGTCTTCTCATGCCGCTCATCGCGATTCAGACCCAGCCGATGGAGCCCGATAAGCTGTCGACGCGGCAGTTCGAACTGTTCCGGGAGTTTATCTACCGGCACAGTGGGATCCGCGTCGACCTGGCGAAGGTCACACTGGTGAGCAATCGGATCCGCCGACGGCTGAAGGCGTGCCAGCAGGCCGATTTTGACACCTACTACAAGTTCCTGAACTCGGCCGCCGGTGCGAGTGAACTGGAACAGTTTCTCGACGCGGTCACCACCAACGAGACGTACTTCTTCCGCACCCCGCATCACTTTGACTGGTTCAAAGGGGAGTTTCTCGACGAACTGGTGCTGCGTCCCCAGGCCGGAGCGCATTCCAAGAAACTGCGTGTCTGGTCGGCGGCGTGCAGCACGGGGGAAGAGGCGTATTCCATCGCCATTTGCGTGCAGGAGTCGGCGATCAAGCTGCACGGCTGGAAGACGACAATTGTCGGGACCGATATCAGCGAAGCGGTTCTGCGCGACGCGCGGGTCGGAACGTACAAAAAGCGGTCGCTCGACGAAGTGTCGGAATCGAGGTTGAGGCGACAATTCGACGCGTCGGCCGATGACGCGACGTACACGGTGCGGCCGGCGCTCCGCGAGATGGTGGAGTTTCGCCGACACAATCTGATGGAGCCACTGAAGCTGCCGCCGTTCGACTGCATCTTCATTCGCAACGTGCTGATCTATTTCGACCGGGCGTCGAAGCAGGTGGTGATCAACAATCTGGTGAATGCGCTGGCCCCGGGGGGATACCTGGTCGTCGGGCCATCGGAAGGGATTTATGACATGCTCTCTCCACTGGTGAAGCGTTCGACCTTCGCCTACCAGAAATCCTAGGCCGGGGCCAACGACCGTGAGTGACGAATTCAGTTTCTCGACCGGCCTCCCTTCCGAGGAGATGGCCACCTACCTTCAGATGTACCTCGACGAGACCGCCGAGCAGCTCGACGCTCTGGTCGAAACACTGTTAGCGCTGGAAGGGAACCCGACTCATAAGGGGAACCATAACGAAGCGTTTCGACTGATCCATTCGATCAAAGGATCGTCGGCGATGATGGGGCTGGACAGCATCACAGTGCTGACCCATCACCTGGAGAATCATTTCGAACGCATTCGCTCGGGCTTGCAGATCCTCGACGGTCCAATGATGGATCTGGTTCTGCGCTGCATTGATTTTCTGCGTGAGTGCAACACCCGTCTGCGCAACGGTCAGGCGCTGGCGAGCGCTCCGGAACTGTTGGAAGAACTGGGCCAGCATGTCGCCACGCCCCGGGAGGTCGAGCCGCCGAACGCTTCGCCCGCGATTCGCGAATCGGTGGCCCCCGAGCCAGTCTCTGAACCTGCGCCGGTCGCCGCACGAGTCGAAGAGTCCATCGTCGAGACACCCGTCGCGCCGCCGGTGGAAACACCGGCCGTCGCGACGGTAAAGTCCACGAAGGGCTCCGCCGCTTCGCACGGGACATATCACTGGCGAATCACCGTCCGCTTTGAGTCGACACTGCAACTGGCCGACCTGAAGGCGGAATTGATTCTGGCACGACTGGCCGACCTGAGCGAAATCCGCGGATCGGAGCCGAACCGGGAGGATCTGGCGACAGTCGCCGACGGTCATCGATTGCAGGTCTTGGTGACGAGCGATCGAACGGCGGCCGAATTGCGCGCCGCCGCCGACGTCGGGGGTGTTGAACTGGTCGAGATGGATCGCGACTCGCATCCGCTCGCAAATGTCGGCGAGCGAAGCAGCATCGCAATTGGGGAGCAAGACACCAAACTCGTCGCCCCCCAAACGCGCGACGCGATCTCCATCTCGCACAGCCGAAGACATCCTGCGAGCAGCCGCCACCAAGACGTCATCTCCAGCCTGGTGGCCAAGCGTGTCATTGACCTCCTTGAAA
>JAPLOC010000641.1 GCA_026692825.1 Planctomycetota bacterium
AAAGGCCGGTTCGGTAGTGACGACGAAAGATCAAAACATCGCCGCTCGTCATTCCACGGTCCCCAGACCCCATCCACCTCGTGTGGATTGGTGAATGAGATCCTCGCTCTGTCAGGCAAGATCGGCGTCAAGCGAAACCCGTCCGGATCGCAAAGCGATTGGTCGCCAATCGTCGTAGGGACGCGAAACGCATTCATGATTCGCAAACAGCACGACATCGCCGGTGGCGGCCGCTGACTTGGTTACCAACTTCGTGTGTGGCAGACAGAGCGAAGATCTGATTCACCAATCCACACATCAGACGCTGGTAATCGCCACCACACGCCGCTGCAATTCTCCGCCCGTCACGTGGACCTCGCCCGCGGCGTCGACAAACACGTTGATTTCGCTCCGCACCCCGAACTCCGGCAAATAGATCCCGGGCTCGATCGAAAAGCAGGTCCGACGAAGGATCAGGCGTTCCTCGTGCGTCTCGAGATTATCGATATTCGCGCCGTTGCCATGCGTTTCCTGGCCGATGCTGTGCCCGGTTCGATGGACGAATTGTGGACCATATCCGGCACGTTCAATCACATCGCGTGCGGCCTGGTCCACCTTCCAGCCCGGCAACCGTTCGCCTGTCGCGAATCCCTGGCGAACGCGTTCAATCGCCGCGTCGCGGGCCGCCGCCACGACTTGAAACACATCGTCGTAGCGTGCGGGGACGGTATCGCCCACGAATCCTACCCGTGTGAGGTCACTATAGACCGCGCGGGGCCGCGCCATCTTGGCCCACAGATCGATCAGCACAAAATCACCGGCACGAATGGGGGCGTTCCCCGTTTCGTAATGCGGGTCACCACTATGGGCGTTGACTCCCACAATGGGGTGATGGTCGGCGAACAAGCCCCGTTCGTCGAAATGCCGCAGGATCTCTTGTAGAACCTCCCCTTCGGTCGTCATGCCGTTTTCACGCACACGGTCGGCAATGAATTTCCAGGCGCGGGGATAAGCCGCATCGGTATGCACGGCCGCCTCGCGGTGCATCTGCCATTGGGCGTCGTCCCACGACGCCTCAAACGTCGAAATCAAATCCCCCGACGAGGCCACCTCCGCCCCGCACGACCGCGCCAGCTCGACGAATCCCGCGTCCACCCGCGCCACATACGGATTCGCATTGCGGGGAGAGTATTCCATCGCCACGCGGCGGGCACCACCAATCAAGTCGGCAACCCCTGCTTCAAACTCCTGCCAGCGCAAATAGACCAGTCGATCGCCCGGCAAGTGGTCCAGCGCACCCGGCTCGATCCGGTGGACCAGTTTCCGCGGTTCCCCTGTGGCGGGGATCACATATACCCACCTCCGCGATCCCGGTTGCCGATCTCCAAGATCCAGAATGCGTCGCCCCGGAAGATTGCTGCCGCGGAAATCGTAAATCAACCAGGCGTCAAATTGAAATTCACGCAGCGCGGATTGAATGTCGGTCAGGGAGAACATGAGGTAGGCCACTTGAGGATCGGTTTCGGTCGCGACGGATTATAACCGGGGTCTCTCGTTACGACGATTCCCCGCCGTCGGGTGACGAACGGGATGAAAAGAACCTGGAGAATGCTACGATCCACGAGAGCAGCCCCCTTGTTTCGTCCCGGTCCTTAGTCGCCGCGTGCTGCGGCAAGAGGAGATTCCATGAACCGCCGTTGGATCCCAGCTTTCGGCAAATTGTGCTGTTTCGTGGCAATCCCACTGAGTTTGCTCGTCGGTTGTGGAATCGCACTGCCACGGGGGGCTTACAGTGAAGAGGCGACCGAACCGAAGAAGTCCGCTCCGCCGGATGCCGAGTACATTCGCAAGCTGATTCCCGAGAAGATCCTGGGGGAATACAAAGGGGGAAAGCTGAATGCACTGACCATCGCGGGGCGAGCGGGTTACGTGATCGAACCGACCGGTCCGGTGGATCCGCAACGCCGCTGGATCTGGATCTTCCCGTTCTGGCTGGGAATCAATGACGGGCACGGCGTGCTGCATCACCGTTGGTACGTCGAGCGGTATCTCGCGAAGGGATTTCATGTTGCCGGGATCAACGTCGGGACGTCATGCGGCAGCCCCAAGGGAGCCGACGCGTGTCAGGCGTTTTACAAGTTGGTTCGAAAACAATTCGACCTTGATCCACGGGCTCGCTTGCTGGTTCAGAGCAATGGTGGATTGATCGGCTATGGCTGGGCGATGCGGCATCCCGGGTCGGTTGAACGCATTGCCGGGATCTGTCCGGCGACCGATTTCCGCACTTGGCCGGGGTTACCCAATGTGATCAATTTTCCGGAAAAGGGTCTCGATTACGGGCTGACACTCGCCGAGCTGACGGAGCGTGTTACGTCTTTCAATCCAGTCGACAACCTCACCCCACTGGCGCGTCGGCACGTCCGGTTGCTCCACATTCATGGCGACGCGGACGACGTTGTCCCCATGAAGGAGAACTCCACGGAACTCGCCCGAAGATACACCGCGCTCGGTGGCTGGGCGAAGATCGTTGTCCTGGAGGGGCTGGGTCATGGAGGACAAGTCCTGTATGAATCGCAGCCGTTGGTGGACTTCCTGCTGGATGACCGGGAATCGCTGGGTTTGGAAGATGTGGCGACTCGGGAATCCTATGTGCTGCGACTGGAGATCTGGGGGGTTGAAGAGGAGGTTGATGACGGACAGCCGGTCGAAGAGAATCTCGTGCGGTCGGTCGAACTCCTGGTCGAACCCAATCGCCCGTTTTACGGGAAGTCGGACGCGAAGGGAGTCACACTGGATGTTCGAGGGATACTCGTGACTGGTGACGATCCCGCGAAAGTCACGGTGACGATCACCGCGACCCTGAGAAATCTCAATGAGCAGAATGAAGGGGAGCTGGGAATCGAAGAGAAGACACAAGCCAAAACGACGCTTGTCGTCACACCAGGAAAGACAGTTGTGCTG
>JAPLOC010000642.1 GCA_026692825.1 Planctomycetota bacterium
CCCCAAATAACTCAGACTGCTTTCGGTCAGAATGGCTGACGCGATGCCAAAGGTGATTGGCACCAGCACGGGGGTCAGCGCGTTGGGCAGAATGTGCCGAAAGACGATGCGCGGCCAGCCCAAACCCATCGCGCGAGCGGCGAGAACGAAGTCGGCGTCCCGCAGTTTCAGGAATTCCGCCCGGGTCAGCCGCGCGATCGTCGTCCAGCCCGTGCAGCCAATCATCATCATCATGTGCCAGATGGTCGGCTTGTCCAGAATCGACTGTACAGCCAGAATCAGCGCGAGCGGGGGGATGCACAAGACGACCTCCAGAACCCGACTGAGCAGCATGTCGGCCCATCCGCCGACGTAACCGGCAATCGCCCCCAGCGTGATGCCAATCAGCGACGCGATCCCCATGGAGACAAAACCGACCAAGAGCGAGATTGTGGTTCCATGCACCATCTGCGCGAATACATCGATGCCATCCTGGCTCGTCCCCATCAGATTCCGCAGGCTGGGAACACCGCTCGCTCCTGTGGGATTTCCCTTCAGCCCCTCCCACTCGTTGTCCTGATTCCGGTGGTATGGGTCTTGAAACACCAGCGGCCAAATCGCCCAGCTCTCGGGATCTTTTTCCTTGAGATTCTTCTGATACAACTGGCGGAATTTATCTTTCGAGAAGATCACCGGTTCCCAGTCGGGATTGAAGTAGTATAGCGCGGGGAAGTAGATCTCCCCTTTGTATTTGCAGACCACTGGCCGGGTTCCCACAATCGCGGGCGCGAGGATCGCGATCAAACCCAGCCAGGTGACCAGCAGAAGCGCCGCCATCGCCAGTTTTTTCCGCCGGTACTGTTGCCACGCCTGCCGCCAGAATCCCGGGCTGCGTTCAATCGGGCCGGGAATGGCAGACGGAGGAACGGGGGGGCCGGGGGTGAGGTGTTCGTCGGCGGAACTCATGCGTTCTCGGAGCGAAGGGTTTCAGGAGTAAGAAACACGTGGATCGACGACGGCGTACAACACGTCGGCGATCAACTGTCCGGCGAGCGCGACCATCGAAAAAAGCAGCGTCAACCCCATGATCATCGGGTAATCGCGGGAGTTGATCGATTCAAAATACATCCGCCCCATCCCGGGCCACGAAAACACCTGCTCCAGAATGATGGAGCCTGAGAGCAGGTACGGCAACGACAGACCAATCATCGTCACCAGCGGAATCAAGGTGTTGCGAAACGCGTGTCGAATGAGAACCCGCATCGGCCCCGCCCCTTTGGCCCGCGCCGTGCGAATGTAATCCTGGCGGATCACTTCCTGCATGTTGGCTCTGACAAACCGCGTGTAGTAGGCGAGTGTGCCGTAGGTGTAACAGACAATCGGCAAGAGCGCGTGCCAAGCGGTGTCCCTGAATTTTCCCCACGCCGAGAGGGAATTGTGGTTGTCACTCGTCATTCCGAAAAGTGGCAACCATTTGAGCTTGAAGGAAAAGAAGAACAGCAGCATCAGGGCGGCGACAAACGCCGGAAGCGAATAGAGCATATAGAGCGTGGTGCTGATCACGCGTTCGTCGGGTTGGCCGGCCCTCGAGGAACAATAGAGACCCAGCGGGATCGACAGCAAATAGGTGCAGAACAGCGAAGTGACCGAGAGCATCAGAGTGGGGCCGATCCGCTGGGAGATGAGCCGGCTGACAGGTTCTTTTTTCCCGAACGATCTCCCCAAATCCCCTTTCAGCAGATTACCCAGCCAGACGAAATACGCCTCGTACCACGGTTTGTCGAGACCGTAGTCTTTCTTCATCCGTTCGTAGTCGGCCGGGTCGATCGCCTGATCGAGAGACGCTTCGGCGCTGGCGATCTGGACGGGGTTTCCCGGCATGTTCCGGATCAGCCCGAACACCAGAAAGGTGATCGAGAGGAGCGTGACGGAGCCGATCAACACGCGGCGAAGGAGGTAATTCAGCATGAGGGAAGGGCTTTCCTGCCGGTGGAGCGGTTGCTCAATTCCGCACCTTGTACAGGCTCATCACGCCGGGACCGTAGTGATAGGGGCCTCGGGGACTGAACTGGTAGCCCCGCAACTTCTTGCTGAAGGCATAAAACGAGTTTTTGTAAAAGAGGTAGGTCGCCGGCTGGTCGGCGTAGATCAATTCGTGAATGCGGGCGTAGAGTTTCGCCCGCTTGGCGCGATCGAATTCATGCCGCGCTTCCATGAACAGCTTGTCGACCTCCGGATTGGAATAGGACCCGTAGTTCCGAGCTTCATCGGTCCCGTAGACATTAAACGACAGGTCGGGGTCGGCCCCCGCCCCCCAGCCCCCAAACGCGGCATGAAATTTGTGATCGATCGTGCGTTCCTGCAAGACCGCGAAATCCAGCGGACTGACGTTGCAGATGACGCCGATTTGTTCGAGACAGTTTTTCAGCAGCGTACAAAGCTGGATACGTTCCGCGACTGGGGTGCAGATGATGTTGAACTCAAACTTCAGCAGTTTCCCGTCGATTTTCTTGTCGCGAATTCCGTCGCCATCACTATCGACCCAGCCCGCCTCGTCCAGCAGTTTCTCCGCCTGGTCGAGATCCTGCTGATACGGCGCGGGGCCTGGCTTGGGGGCCATCCACGAAGCGGGATGAAAGACTCCGTTGGCGGCGTCGAACAGACCGTAATTCAGCGTATCGTGCAGCTCCTTGTGATTGAACGCCAGACCCATCGCCTTGCGAACGCGGACATCGCTGAAATACGGCGTTTTCGTGTTCCAGGTGAACAGGTACGTCGTCCATTCCACCCCGGACGCCTTGGTGTTCAAATCGTAAAAGTCGTCGTCGCCCGTCTGGGTGACCCATTGCTCGGCCGACAATTCCATCTCATCGATTTCCCCCTTTTTCACCGCCAGCAAGGCGGTATTCAGGTCGCCGATGACGCGGATTCGAACTTGCTTGAAATGCGGTTTGTTGCGAACCTGTTTTCCCTTGTGCATGAACCAGTCTTCACGCCGTTCGAACAGATACTGGCTTCCCAATTGCCGGTCCGCCAGGCGATAGGGGCCACACACAACGGGGTTCTTTTCGAGTTCGACATGGGCGTCGCTCTCTTCCATCGTCGGATCCTCCGCCAGCGTCTTTTCATAGATGTGCTTGGGAAAGAATGGCAAACTGACGTTCCAGGGATTTGTCGCCAGCGCTTCTTTGTGGAAAAAGACGACGGTCTGGTCGTCATACGCCTTGACCGCGTACAGCCGACTGAGTGAGGTTTTGATCGCGGGAATCTTGATCTGCGGACTCATCACTGTCTGAAACGCGAATTCCAGATCGTGAGCGGTCACCGGGTGTCCGTCGGACCAGACCAGGTCATCGCGCAACACCACTTTGTCCATCATGCGGTCGGAACTCGTCTGCCACGACACGATCACGTCCGCATCACCCACCCGATTCAAATCGCGGTCAAATGTGAACGGCATCAAGCCAATCAATCCCTGGACGTCCACTTCATAGATGGAACTCTGCAGGAGTGAGTTGGTACTGCGGGCGTCGGCCTTGATGTGCTTGTTCAACGTCGCGTTGTAGTCCACTTCGTCATCGGTCTGCGCGACCCGTCCCAGTGTCGCCACAATCTGCTCGTTGGTCTGACGTGTGGTGTTGCGAAGCGCCAACGCCTGGGCCGCGGAGGCCGCAGGGGGGGTTCCCTTCTCTTGCTCCTTGCGGCGATCCAACAGATTGGCGACTGGTTGATCGAACCAATTCGCACGCGCCTCGACATCTTCACGTGACGGAACGACAAACTTCTCTTCTGCCGCCGAGAGGTCCGCTCCGGATTCCTCGGCTGAACCGGCCTTGGCCTCGTTGGGTTTGCTGCCGGAATCGCCTCCCTTTCCATCGGCCGAAGTGCCCGACCCGGTTCCTTTGGACGTACCGGCTGTGCCAGTGCCACCAGCCCCTTCCCCCGCAGCCGGTGTGCGATCGGGATCGGAGCAACCGACGAACACAGCGCAGGCGACAATGGCCCAACACCAGACTAGACAGCGAAATCCGTGTGGCATCTCTCGCTCTTCCGAAAACAACAGGTCGGGGCACCCCACGCGAATTCGCGTGGACCTAAGGATTGCGTGCCGGGATTCTGGCAGACGCCAACCCGGCGGGCAAGAGGGCTGTCGGTTTACGCGAACCGGTCGCGTGTTTGCCATAGCCGGTTTTGGTTCCGCTTCGCGGGAACCAAAACCGGAGCGACGCCGCGGAGCGTCGTC
>JAPLOC010000643.1:0-1256 GCA_026692825.1 Planctomycetota bacterium
TCGAAGCGATTTCCCAAGCCGACTACTACCGCCTGCAAGCGGTCTTTTTCCCCGCGTTCAATCCCCAGGATTGGATCATCCCCAAGAACCGCTACGCGTATGCCTACCTGCCGGGAGAGCGTGAACTCTGGGAGTCACAGCAAACCGAAGTGACCCGTCAGATCGCGGCGCTTCGTTCGGAATTCCAGTCCTGGGTCGCTGAGCACCGCGAGCCTGGGGACGTGCTGTTCCAAGATTCCTACGACGGTTCGCAACCGCTTGCCGACCGATACAGCAGCACGGCTCCCGGCGATGACGTCGCCGGGGGCGAAGTGCATCTCGACTCTCAGACTCCTCACGGAGCGTTTGTGAACGACCGGCGATTGCAGGTGATCGCCGGCCCCGGTGAAGCGTGGCTCTCGACGAAACAGGCGTTCGACTGGTCTCCCGACCAGGCGGGCGACTGGATTCAGGCGACGTTTGAACTCGTCGACAACAAAGTGGGTGGAGGGGCCGCCGAGCGCCTCGGTTACACCATCGCCGCCCACGATTACAACGACAATGGCGACCGACCGGGAGGCAATTTGCTGGTCGATGGCAACCCTGGCGGGCCGACGCAGATTTACTTCGATTACCCGGGCACAGACAGCCGGCCGATTGGAGAGATCGGGCTGTCTGGCTATACGCCTGGTCGCAATTTTGGTGTCCGCATCACCAACATGGGCGGGGGCAAATTCCGACTCGAGCATCTGGTCGACTGGATCCCGGAAGGCAAAACAATTGACCTGAAGTCCGACGACTTGCCCGAGGGGGGCTTCGCGTTCTTTTTCGCGATCGGTCGGAGTTACGTCGTTGACGAATTGGTGATTGAACGCAGCCGGGCGGGGGCCAGTCAGCAAACCGAAGTGGCGGCCCAGCGCGAGGAATTCCAGAAACGACGCACGCAGTTCGCCGGGAAATTGAAGGAATTGGAACAGCAGCGCACGCCGGAACCCGGCCGGAAAATCGCCTGGGTCACCGACAAATCGTCGGCCCATCCCGAAGTTCCCTTTCTGGAACGGGGACTGTACCACCTGCGCCGCGAATCGATGGACCCTGCGGGTCTGGAACTGCTCACCGACGCGGACAATCCTTACACTGCGACTCAGCCCGGTCGTGCCGCGACGACCGGGCGAAGGCTGGCTTTCGCCAACTGGCTGCTGAAGCCGGGATCGCGCCCCGCCGCGCTGCTCGCCCGGGTTCACGTCAATCGGGTCTGGCGGCAGTATTTCGGCCGC
>JAPLOC010000643.1:1291-4166 GCA_026692825.1 Planctomycetota bacterium
GTCGACACCACCGACAATCTGGGGCAGAGCGGCGCGGCTCCTTCGCATCCCGAACTGCTCGATGAACTCGCCCGCCAGTTTGTCGCCGCAGGCTGGAGTCAAAAGAGCCTGCACCGACTGATCGCCCTCTCCAGCGTCTATCGGCAGAGTTCCGAATCGCGCCCCGACGGACTCTCGCGCGATCGCGACAATCGCCTGCTCTGGCGGGCACCGTTGCGGCGGTTGCCGGCCGAGGCGATTCGCGACGGCATGCTGGTGGTGGCGAGTGATCTCGATTCCGTTTCTTTCGGGCCGTATATCCCGACAAAACAAACCCCCGTGGGTGAGGTGATCGTCGACGAGAACGTCCCCGGGGCGTTTCGCCGTAGCGTCTACCTGCAGCAGCGGCGCTCTCAATCACTGAGTCTGCTCAAGGTGTTCGACGCGCCCGCACTTGCCACGATCTGTTCGTCGCGCGTGTCGTCGTCGGTTCCCCTACAGTCGCTGGCACTGCTCAACTCCGATTTCGCCCTGGGGCGCGCCGCCGCTTTCGCTCGACGAATCGACCAGTTGCGACCGGCAGACCACCACGAGTTGGTTCAAGTCGCCTATCGGCTCGCCCTGGGACGCGATCCCACGACCGAAGAATCGACACTCGCGGTCGGGTTTCTCGCCGACGAATCGCTATCGAGCAGTCGGCCTGCGTCGGAAATTGCCTCGCCGGCACAAGCGGACGCCGTGGCCGTTGCGGTGAACGCGACCACACCAAACGAGTGCCTCGTCGAGTTCTGCCAGATGTTGCTGGCGAGCAATCCGTTTCTGTACCTGGAGTGAGATTCGAATGTCCGTTTTCTCGCGTCCATCTGAACTCGGATTGCTGCACGACTCGGTCTCCAACCGGGCCTTCGATGCGTGTCGCCGCGCCTTCCTGGCTCGGTCTGCCGGAGGTCTCGTCGGCTCGCTGGCGCTGACGTCGCTGCTGCAACGCTCGCGGGCCGGGCAAGTTCAGGCCGGCGATTCCGTTGTCCCCCTCCCGCACTTTGAATCGCGGGCCAAACAGGTCATCTGCCTGTTTCAGAACGGCGGCCCCAGCCAAATGGATCTGTTCGATCCCAAGCCGAAGCTCACGGAAATGAACGGTAAGCCGTTCCCTGGCAAGGTCGAAACGCTCAGTCCCTCGGCGTCGGGCAACCTGCTCGGTTCACCATTCAGTTTTCGGCCGTCGGGCCAGTGCGGGATGGAACTCTCCGAGATCATTCCACACATCGCCGGCATCGCCGACGAGATCACCCTCGTCCGGTCGATGTCGACCGAATCGGTCTGCCACGAGGCCGCGCTGCGGATCGCCCATAGCGGGCATCTGACTGCGACCGACCGTCCCAGCCTGGGGGCCTGGGCGGTCTATGGCCTGGGAACGCTGAACGAAAACCTGCCAGAGTTCGTGGTGCTGCCCGATCCTGGCGGACTCCCCATCAATGGCACGCTGAACTGGTCGTCGGGCTGGCTGCCGGCCCGATATCAGGGTACGCCGTTCAATGCGGGGGAACTCGCGCTGGCGCCGGTGCTCAATCTGGCCACCCCGCAGCGCGTCTCGGCCGCCGCCCGCCGGCGACCCAGATCGAAAATCCCCGCCGACTGTGGTCGCGACCGTTGCCCCCTTGCGAAACCGGCGTTCGGCCGAATTCGCCGATCCAGAGGTCGATGGTCGATTCCATCAGGCCCCGCTGTTTCAGATCGCGCACCGGCCGAGACCGAGGCGACGCAACGCCTGTACGGACTCGGCAAACCCGAAACGCGTCCCTACGGCACGCGCTGTCTGCTCGCGCGCCGGCTGGTTGAGCAGGGAGTGCGGTTCGTGGGGGTGTATCTGCAAAGCCAACCGTGGGACACGCACGCCGACAACGCCAACGCCACGAAAAAAGTCGCCGACCAGCTCGATCAGCCCAGTGCCGCCCTGGTGCGCGATCTGAAACAGCGGGGCCTGATGGAATCGACCATCGACCTCTGGATCGGCGAATTCGGCCGAACGCCGGTTTCGCAAGGGGGCAACGGTCGCGACCACAGTCGGCGGGGATTTTCGATCTGGGTCGCCGGCGGCACTGCTTTCGGCCCTGGGACTCGAACACGAGCAACTCTGGTGGGAACACGGCGGCCGGAAAGAGACGCTAACCGACCCGGCACTGACCCGCGCGCGGGTGGTGGACGAGTTGCTGGCGTAGAGTCTCCACTCTGTTCGCGCCCTGTTCTACCATCACGACTTCCTATTGGTGAAGTCGCCATCCGGGAGCGGTCAAGTCGATTGCCGCAATTCAGCAGTGCGCGGCCAGTTCGGCGGCTGGAATCGACGGCGGCGCTTCGGCGGTTCGGGGAAGGGGTGGGACGCCCAGATCCTGGCAGAGCAGTTCGGTCGACAGGCGGGCCGATTCAAAGATCACGGGCAACCCGCTGCCGGGGTGCGTGCCCCCACCGACCAGATAGACTCCGTCGAGGTCTTCGAAGCGGTTGTGCGGACGAAACGAGAGCATCTGCAGCAGATTGTGTTCGAGGTTGAACACCGCCCCTTTGTAGATTCCGTGTTTGTTCCGCCAGTCGTCGGGGGTGATCACTTTCTCGAGACGAATTCTGCGTTCGACGTCGGTGACCCCGATCTTCTCAAGCTGCTTGAGCACCAGTTGGCGAAATCGCGGTGTTTCGGCCCGCCAGTCGACGTTCGGCGACTCGTGTGGCACGGGAACCAGTACATACAGCGTGCTCATTCCCGAAGGAGCGAGCGACGGATCGGTGACGCAGGCATTCTGCACGTAGATCGAGGGATCCTCCGAGAGGATCTTTCGCTCGGCGATGTCGGCGAGATTTCGTTCGTAGTCACGGGCGACGTAAATCGTATGGTGCCGAA
>JAPLOC010000643.1:4209-5038 GCA_026692825.1 Planctomycetota bacterium
AGGGTGGTCATGGTCTGGGCGAAATCGGAATTGGCGACCAGGGCGGCGACGGGATACCGTCCGTTCGTCGTGCGAACCGCCGTCGCCCGCTTTCCGGTGAATTCGATCTCTTCGATCGGTTCCTCCAGATGAATCTCGACGCCCATGTCGCGGGCGATGTCGGCCATTTTTTCCATCACGGCACAACATCCGCCAATCGGGTGGAAGACGCCGTGTTCGTATTCCATGAACGAGAGAATCGAGTACAGACTGGGGCAACGCCACGGAGACATACCCAGGTACTTCGCCTGAAACGAGAAGGCGATGGCGAGCCGGGGATCGTGGAACTTCGACTGCATCTCGCTGGCGACGGTGTGCCAGGGGCGAATGTAAGGGAGCGCCCCCAGCGCCTCGCGGGACAACAGATCAGAGTGATTCAGAAACGTCCGTTCCAGTACGGGGCGAAAGTGTTCGAATTTCGCCCGGTTGTCGGTCATAAATCGCTGAAACCCGCCGACGTCCCGGGGCGAGAGGGCGGCGATCTGCTCTTCCATCCGCTGGACGTCTGCCGTGCAATCGAGTTCTCCCCCGGCGCCGAACACCAGACGATATTGAGGGTCAACCCGAACCATCGGGATCTCGGCTCTCAGATTCCTGCCGATCGAGGCAAAGACTTCCCCCAGCACCCGCGGATACATGAAAAACGTCGGTCCCGTGTCGAATCGAAAGCCTTCGTCTTCAATGGCCGAAGTTCGACCGCCGACCCGCGAACCCCGCTCAAACAATCGAACCTTGAACCCCGCGCCAGCCAGCAGCAAGGCCGACGCCAGACCCCCGGGGCCGGCCCCGA
>JAPLOC010000644.1 GCA_026692825.1 Planctomycetota bacterium
AAGGAAAGGCGGGGACAAGGCCCCGCACTCCAGGGGGGCCGTATCACGGACCAGCGATTTTCCCTTTTTGGGACGACCCTTCCTGGCTCTCGCCGTAGATTCCAATAATCGTCCCAGCGACAGCTCCCGCCAGGTGGCCGTCCCACGACACGCCGGAGTCGAGTGGCAATAGCCCCCAGACCAGCGAGCCGCCGTACATCACCATCACCACGACGGACGCGATGACCTGGAGAATTCTCCGCTGCGAAAGGCCGGACGAAATCAAAAACAGCGCGACGCCGTAGACGAGACCGCTGGCTCCAATATGGTTCGCGGTCCTCCCAAACAACCACAGCAGAATTCCCCCGAGTACGATCACTTCCACGATAACGCTGATCGCGTTTTTCGCGTGGAACAGCAGCAGAAAGCCCAATAGCGCCACCAGTGATCCCAGGTTCGCCAAAAGGTGTCCCAGGTTCGCATGCAGAAATGGCATGGCCAAAATTCCCGGAATCCCCCGCAGCGTTCGCGGGACCAGTCCATAGGAAGCCAGATCCAAGCTGGGAATCGCTTCCAAGCCGAACGCCACCACGATCAGCGCCAGGAGTCCCGCCACGAATTTGAGGTTGTGACCGGCGGTCATTGGAAAAAGTCCTCCCCGGCTATTCGGCATCATCAATCCCCGCCCCGAAATCCAACTCAACCTCTCCTTCGGCGGCCGGATCGACGACGGGCGCGGGAACTCCCTTCCCGATCAATTCCCGTGGCACGAAATCGCTGTCGGAGAAGTGCGTCAGCGTCTGCTCGGTGCTGGTCGGGTCCACGGTGTTGCAGCAGGCCGTCAGCCGGTCGGAAACACTCCGCAGCCACGCCTGCCATTCGTCCGCCGGTACGCCCGGCGGAGTCGCCTGTGCGAATTCCCCCAGCAGAAGAGCCAACCGCAACAGGTGCCGGAAGATTAAGCCTTCGTGCTTCGCCAGGTCGCGTCCGCTGATGTAATTGAAGAAATTCCCTTCGAACTGCAGGACGTCGGGGGCCACCCAGACAGGAGTCACGTGAACGCCATGGACGTTGGGATACTCCGACTCAAACAGCAGTCGCAGCTTCTCCGACAGTTTCGGCGGCCATTTGCGATCTTCAAAGCGGGTGTCGGGATCCCACTCGGGGTACAGGTCTCCCGCAGCGATCAAGCCCCGTGCGACCACCTCGACGTCGACTTTTTCCCGCGCCAGCGGCCCGGGAGGGAGCAGGTCGATGCCAGGAACCCGAACGAACTTCTGGATCGATCGGGGGAGTTCCAGCACGCTCTCCATCGCCTGCAGCCGTTCATTCTCGTCGGCGAGCGCCATGTGGTCGAGCAGGAACAGCGCGTAAACGGGGTTGATGCTGCGGAATAAAAAGAACTCGCGGAGCCGTTCGGTCGGGTATGCGAACCTGGGGGCGTACGGAGCCGCGATCGGTTGTTCGGCCCCGAGAATCGTCGGCAAAGGGGCTTCTCCTTTGGCGGCCCGCTCCGCCTGCAACGCATCAACGATTAACCGGGCCATCGCCGTCAGCTTGGGGGCCGGCTCGGCCGGTGTCGCGTCGGCTTCCGGTTTGACTTCTTCCTCTTTCTTGGGTTGCGGCGGTTCGGGTTCCAATCGCACGACCCCCGCCGCGTGCAACGTCAGCAACATCGCGTTGAGTTCACGTTCTTCGTGTTCGATCCGCTTGGGATCCATCAGCCGTTTGCGAACCAGCGTCCTCAGTTTGTCGACATCGGGCGAGAGTTGCAGCATGTACGCCAGCATCCGCCATGGCAGGTGCCCCTGGCTCGCCAGATCGCGGGGAGATGCGGTCTGCAACTTTTCAAATTGCTGTTCGTTCCAGTACTGCCGATTCGGGCTGCGGGTGGGCTGCTTCTTCTTGAGCGCCTTTTTCGCCTTCATCAGCCCCGGATCCTTCGTATCCTCGGGAATCGAGTCGTATTTTTCTTTCCAGCGAAGAATCTTCACGTCGTCTTCGTGCGGCAGTGCCATCACGAAGCCCTGATCGTCAAATTGCGGGCGGCCGGCGCGACCGAAAATCTGATGGGCCGAACTGGGGTCGATCACTTTCTGTTTTCCCGGTGGCCCCTTGAGTAGGCACGGCATAACCACCGACCGCGCGGGGAGGTTGATTCCCGCCGAGAGTGTTTCGGTGCAGACACAGACCGTCAGCAACCGCTGCTGAAACAGCTCTTCGACAATCCGCCGATAACGGGGGAGGATCCCCGCGTGATGCACACCGATGCCGCGTTGCAGAATCTGCTTCAGCTTGGGGCCGGCCCCTTTCGACCAGTCATGTTTGGCGAGTTTTTCGACCAGCGTCTTCTGCTGCCCCTCCGCGAGCATCGCCTTCCCCTTGAGTTCTTCGCCGACGTTCCAGCATTCGTCCCGGCTGAAACAGAAGACCAGCGCCGGGGTCTTGCGAACCTCGGCCTCTCCAGCGGCCATTTCCTCCAACAGGTCATTCAGCACCTGGTCCCCTACCCAGCGAAAACTGAGTGGCACTTTGCGGTCGCTGCTTTGCACCAGATCCAGCCGTCGCCCATGACAGACCTGCAGCCATTGCAGGAACTGCTTGGCATTGCCCACGGTCGCCGACAGCAACAGCATCCGCACGTGCTTGGGCAACAGTGACAGAGAAAACTCCCAGACAATGCCCCGTTCGACATCGGAGAAGCTGTGGAATTCATCCATCACCACGCCCAGGACGTCAGTGAAATCGAACAACTCGGGTTGCAGCAGGCGGTTCAATAGAATCTCGGCGACCACCACCAGCACCGGCGCGTCGGGATTGACCCGGCGGTTGCCGGTCACCAGCCCGACATCATCGGGAGTGAAGCCCCAGCTCACCGCGGCCGCCGTCATCTCGCGAAACTTCTGTTCCGTCAGCGCGATCAGCGGTGTGGTGTAATACATCCGCTTGCCGGTCCGCAGCGCCTCGTAAGCGGCCGCCTCGGCGATCAGCGTTTTGCCCGTCCCCGTCGGTGCTGAGACCAGAACCCCTTCGTCCGTCTGAAACCAGGCGTACAGCGCCTCTTCCTGAACGGGGTAGGGGGGGTACGGAAGCTGTTCAAGGTAGGCGAGAGCGAGTTCGTCGCGGGAGGGGATTGGTGCGGTTTCAGCCACGACGTTTGGAACGGTCTGGAGTTCGGTGCGAGATTAACTGGCCTTCATTGTAACGACTCTCACACGATTTCGACCCATCGTTGACGGCGCTCCACCGGACAGGGAGAATTTTGAACATCCCACCCAGGCGAGCGGGGCGGCGTCAGCCCCCTGCCGACGCGTCCCACCAGGATCCGCCATGAACTCTGTCATAGCCCGCCTCCTCAGGCCGACGCGCCCATTCGTCCTAATTACACTCGCCCTCCTCGTCGTCGCGCCCGCGATCTACGCCGACGACGCGGCCGTCGACCATTTTGAAAAGCGGATCCGCCCGCTCCTTCTCCAACGCTGCGTGAAGTGTCACTCAGGCGAAGAACCCAAGGGCTCCTTGCGCTTCGAGGGGACGACAGAGCTGAAAGGGGCCTCCGGTCCGGTGGTGGTCGCGGGCAAGCCCGACGAGAGTTTGCTCATTCGCGCCATTCGACAGACGGAGGGCTTGAAAATGCCCCCGGGCGGAAAATTGTCAGATGGGCAGATCGCCGACCTAGTGACCTGGGTTCAGCAAGGGGCCTATTGGCCCTCATCCGCGCCCGCGAAGAATACCGCTGATTCACTCGCGGCGGCGGGCGAGGTCGCGCCGCTGGAACCAAACGCGGCGGCGATCGCGTCGGACTTGCAGCTTTGGCTTAGCGCCGCCGACCTGCAACTTGCGGATGGCGACAAAGTCTTCGGATGTCTCCGCGACCAAAGGAATTCGCAGTGACGGAACCGGCCTTCCCGGCAAGTTCGTCAAAGAGAGTGCGATTCAACGACGTCCTGCGGTTCGGTTCGATCCGGAAACCGGGCTGGCCGCGTCGCCCTCGAATCCCATTCCGATCATGGGCGATTCGGAGTTGTCAATGACGGTGGTCGTCAACCTGACGCCGCACGACGTGGGGCCACCCTTTGACTGTGTTTTGTGTGTGGGCAACCCGGCACACGCTCCGGGTGACCCGGGAAAACCGCTGGCGGCGCTGATTCAGATCAATCGTGGAGAGAAGCACGCCCTGCATTTTGCCGGCGGCTGGAACCACGACGCCTCGCTGGGCAGCGGGTCATTCCAGCCGTGGTATGGTCAGCCGGTCATCCTGACGATTGTGAAAACTCCCGGTCCCATCCGCACCACAACCCGGATTTATCTCAACAGTGAACTGGCGGGCATCGGGGATCCAGGGAAGCTGGAGGGACGTGACACGGTTCCGGAGATTCAGCACCGCGCGGATGTCGGGGCGTTCCTGGGACGCGCGGTCAGTTGGGCCGGTCGGATTCAAGGGGATGTGGGGGAAGCTCTGGTCTACAGTCGGGCGCTGTCCGATGCGACTCGCCAGGGTGTTGAGAGCTGGCTTGCCGACAAGTACGGAATCGCGCTGCGGTCACAGGAACTGGCGACGCGGGCGAAGTTCACGCCGGAAGAAAAGTCACACTGGGCCTATCAACCGGTGCGCGTCGTTGAGCCGCCTCAGGTGAATGAGACTCGATGGTCGAGATCGCCGATCGATCGGTTTGTGTTCTCGGGGATGCAGGCCGCGGGACTTTTACCGGCCCAGTCCGCCGACAAGCGTACGCTGTTGCGACGGGTGACCTACGATTTGACCGGATTGCCGCCGACCTCGGCGGACTATGATGCGTTCGAAAAGGACGATTCGCCCCAGGCGTTCGCAAAAGTTGTCGACCGGCTGCTTGACTCGCCACACTATGGAGAACATTGGGGACGTCACTGGCTCGACGTGGTTCGCTACGCCGAGAGTACCGCGAACGACGCGAACGCCGTCATGCGATTTGCCTGGCGTTACCGAAACTATGTGATCGACGCGTTGAATCGGGATCTGCCGTACGATCAATTCGTTATCGAGCAGCTTGCGGGGGATCTATTGCCCCCCGGCGACGATTTGTCGACGCAGATCCGCCGGGTGGTCGCAACGGGTTTCCTGATGGTCGGGCAGAAGGCGCTCGCCGAGACCGATAAAGAACAGTCTCGGATTGATGTGGTTGATGACCAGATCGACGTGACCGGGCGGACGTTTCTGGGGCTGACGATTGGTTGTGCCCGTTGCCACGATCACAAGTTCGACGCGATTCGCGCGGTCGATTACTACGCACTGGCGGGGATCTTCCGCAGCACCGAGCATTTCAAGGACGAAGTGCGCAACTCGTCGATGTGGTACGAGTACCCGCTGTTTGAAACCCCGGGCGAAAAACCGTACATGGTGATGGCACCCCGCGACACCATGCCCCGCGATTTGCATGTTCACCTGCGCGGCAATCGCTTCACTCTGGGACGCACGGTTCCCCGGGGATTTTTGCAGGTGTTGTCGCCGGCGGTCCCCAAACTGACTCCCGGACAAAGTGGCCGACTCGAACTGGCTCGGTGGATCGCCTCTGCGGAGAATCCACTGACCGCCCGGGTTCTGGTGAATCGCGTCTGGCAGCA
>JAPLOC010000645.1:0-2919 GCA_026692825.1 Planctomycetota bacterium
ACCGACTCGCGGAAGCGCTGGATGCGTACAAAAAAGTCGACGGCCCGCACCAGCAGGAAGCGCAAAAGCACGTCGCCCAGTTGACCGCCAAGAAACTGGAGATAGTGACCGAGAAGAAGTTCCGCAGCGATGAACAGCCGCGAATCAAGGTGACGACCCGCAATCTCGAAGCGGTGACCGTGAAACTGTACCGCGTCGATCTGGCAGACTATTTCCGCAAAATGCACCTGGCGACGGGCGTCGAATCGCTCGACATCGCGCTGATCGATCCGGATGAAACTCTCGAACACAAAGTCGACGGATACGAAAAGTACAAGCGGACGGAACAATTCGTCGACATTCCGGTGAAAGGCCCCGGAGTGACCGCGGTGACCGTCAGCAGCGACACGATGGAAGCGACCACCATGGTGGTCGTCAGCGATCTCGATGTGATCGTCAAGAGTTCCCGTAACGAACTGTTCGTCTTCGTGGAGAACCTGCTGAAGGGGCACCCCGCCGCGGGGGTGAAACTGCTGGTTAGCGACGGTGCCAAACTGCTTGCGGAACTGGAAACAGGCGACCAGGGGGTCGTTCAAAAGTCGCTCGCCGAACTGAAGACGATCTCCGATCTGCGGGTTTTCGCGATTCACGAAGGGCACACCGCGTCGAGCGTTCTCAGTCTCGATGGCTTGAATTTCGCTGTCGGACTGTCGCCCAAGGGATACCTCTACACCGACCGACCGGCGTATCGGGCGGGTCAGTTTGTGCAGCTCAAGGGAATCATCCGCTGGGTGGAAGAGGACCGCTTCACCTACAAGGTCGGGGAAAAATATCAGCTCGACATTTATGACGCCCGGGGTCGGGTTGTGCATTCGCAGGCGGTCGCGCTGGGCGAATTTGGCACACTCGCCGCGCGGTTTCTGTTGCCCGGCACATCTCCGCAGGGAGCGTATCGGGTGCATGTCCACCAGCCGGGTCGGCAGCAATCGTATGAGACGACATTCCTGGTTCACGACTACCAATTGGAACCAGTGCAATTCACCGTCGACGTTCCCGAGCGGGTCGTCTATCGCGGCGAAAAGGTGAAAGGGAAATTCACTCTCAAATACCACTATGGCACGCCGATCGTCGGACGCGAGATTCAGTATCGACTCGCCGACGATCGCATGTACACAGCGGTGACAGACGACAAGGGAGAGGTCACGTTCGAACTCGACACGCAGCAATACAGTGAATCGCGACCTTTGTTTCTGGCGGGTCTGTTCCCCGAACGAAACCTCGAAACGTCGGCCCAGGTGTTTCTGGCAACCCGCGGTTTTGAGATTGATGTCAGTCTGTTGCGGAGCGTGTACTTGGCCGACGAGAAATTCGATGTCACGGTGGCGGTCAACAGCCCGGCGGGAAAGCCGGTCGCGACAGAGTTGAAGTTGCAGGTGTTTGAATATCTGCCGGCGGCCCGGGGATTGCCTGCGGGCGAGCGGTTGATCTCGACGTTCGAAACCAAGACCGATGAGAAAGAGGGCAAGGGACGACAGGCGGTGTCGATTGAACGGGCCGGGCGGTACCTTGTTCGGGCGACCGGCAAAGACCGCTTCGGGAACGAGATCAGCGGCCAGATTCCCGTGCTGATCTCCGGAAAGGACGATCAAGTGCGACTGCGAATTCTCGCCGACTCGCACCATTACCGTGTGGGCGAAAAGGGAACGGTGCAGGTTCACTGGCGCGACAAGCCGGCCCTCGCCCTCGTGACGTTCGAGGGGGCGAATATTCTGGGTTACCGCCTGGTGAATCTGGAAACCGGTCCCAACGCGCTGGAGATTCCCTTCGAAGAAAAACTCGCTCCCAATTTCGAACTGTCGGTGACGGTGATGGAAGGGGGGAAATTTCACGAGGCACGCAGCGAATTCCGGGTTGCCCGGGACTTGAAGGTCCGCATCACCCCCTCAGCGACGACGCTCAATCCGGGAGATCCGCTGTCGGTCGACATTGAAGTCACCGATGCTGCGGGAAACCCGGTGAGCACCGAGTTGTCGTTGGCGATCGTGCAGAAGAACCTGTTGCAACTGTTTGGCCGACAGGGAGGAGCGATCGACGCGTTCTTCAGTGCCGACCGTCGTCAGATCTCGTTGCGCACAACCACCAGTTGCGTCTTCCGCTATCAGCCCCCCACGCGGCCGATCAATCTGTTTCTGCTGGGTGAAGAAGAACGCCAGCGAATTCTGGCCGCCGAGGCGCAAGCCCACACGGTCGCCGAGCAGGTATTGTCGCTTCAGCTCGCTCAGACGCAGTCGGTCGATTTCGTGGATGCGAATGGGGATGGGAATGGAACCGACGAGCGATTCGAACTTTATTCCGACGCCACAGCAAACTTGGACGATGGGCTGACCAGACGTTGAACGGAAACATTGTGGACGGAACGCCCGTCGGAATCCTTGGGGCGGCACAGAAAGACCAGCTCTCGCAACAGGCGGCGAATTTCAATTTCCAGCGGCAGTCGACCTGGACAGAACTGGGATCGAACCGATTGAATCGACGGAACCCCCGATACAAAATGAATGCCCCCGGCCCCATGGTGAATGGACCGGGGATGGGGCAGATGGGTGGACCGCAATTTATGAATCCCATGCGCAATGTCGTGATCGCGAAGTCATGGCCGCCAACACCTCGTCGTATTTCGCGCTGAACGATTTGACCCATGGAAATTCCAACTGGTACCGCATCAATCCCGAGTTTCTGAATTCCGGGATTGTCCAGTACCGCAACAGCCCTGCCGCGAAGCCAGCGACCTCCAATCGGTTGTTCACCGAGTTGTCACGCAACAACGCTCCTCTCTGGGGCGTCAATCCGAACGGTGAGTATCAGGTTCTCAATCGGTTGTCGGTGGCGACTCTGGCGAAACTCGCCGCCGAGGGGATGGAGATCGTTCCGTCGGCCCCCTCC
>JAPLOC010000645.1:2935-8170 GCA_026692825.1 Planctomycetota bacterium
CCGCCGAAACTGCCTACTGGAACCCGACGATCCTGACAGACAACGACGGGAAAGCGAAACTGACGTTGCGCCTCCCCGACCAGTCGACCGCCTGGACACTCCTGGCGCAGGGGATCACTCGCGATTCCCAGGCGGGACAGGCGGAAGCCGAGGTTGTGACCCGCAAGGAACTTTTCGCCGAGATTCGCCTCCCGTTGGGATTCACGGTCGGCGACAAGGCCGACGTTCCTGTGGAAGTGCATCATCCGGTGGCGATCACGGAACAGATCGAGGTGAAATTCAAAGCGGTATTTGGTGAAAAGACGACCGAATACAAGCGGATGATCACCGCGGACAAGCCGGGAATCACCGAGATCGCATTTCCACTCGACATTGGAGCGGGCGAGTCGGCCGAGATCACCGTGACCCTGGCCGCTGGCGAGCGGCAGGATCGCGTCGAGCGATCGGTCCCGGTTCTCGATTACGGTCTTCCGGTTTACGCGACCGCGAGCGGCTCGTCGACTCAAAACACATCGTTTCAGATCCAGTTCCCCGCAGGCCTCACGGCGTTGCGTCCGCAACTCGAACTGGTGATCGGTCCCAGCATCCATCGCGGCCTGCTGGACACCGTTCTGGGAAGCACGGTCTCGTTGTACGAACGCCGGTTGGCGCAACCTGCGGCCGACCTCGAACGGGCCGTTTCCGACTGTGTGGGTGGAGTCGCGGTTCTCAAATTGATCGGAGCGAGTCGCACGACCGATTCTCCCGAGGCGCAGTCTCTCGCCGGCAAGATCCAGGTGTCGATTTCCCGTCTGGTCTCGGCTCAGCGGGACGACGGAGGCTGGAGCTGGTCGGGACGCCCCACAACCGAACGATCGGACCGGTATCTCTCGAGCCGGGCCGTGTGGGCACTGTCGGCCGCCCGCAAAGCCGGCTTCGCCGTCCCGGCGGCAACGTTCGACAAGGGGGTTCAGCATTTGCAGTCGGCGTTCGCGTCGGCTGACGAAGGAGATCTCGAAGGCAAGGCGATTGTGTTGCACGGTCTGGCGGAAGCGGGATCAGCCGACTTCGCGCATGCCAACCGTCTGCATCGCAGCCGGCAATCACTGACCGCGTCGGGACTTGTGCATCTGGCGCTCACGTTCCAGCGTCTCGACAAGCCCGAGTTCGCCCAGGAAGTTCTCGCTCTGGCGAAAACGAAAATCCCCTCCAAGCCGGTCGCCGCCAAGGGGGAGACCGATGTCGCGATGCGCGGCTGCATTCCCTGGATGCAATCGGGAGTCGAATTGCGGGCGCTCTACCTGCTCGCCTTGTCGACCGCGGAGCCGGCCGCCGCTCAGAATGCCGAGGTCGCCGACTGGCTGATGTCGACCCGCGTCGGATCCCGCTGGACTCCCGAAAAGGCGAATGCCCCCGCGATCGCCGCTCTCGCCGAATGGTTCGGCCGTGGCAAACTGCTCAACGAAAAGTACACGCTGTCGATTTTCGCGAATGACCGACTGGTCGAGAAAATCGCGTTTGATCCCTCGATCGAGCCGAGTCGGGTCGTGGCGGTGCCGGCCAAACTGCTGGTGGCGGACAAGCCCCAGAAGATCAACCTCGACATCGAAGGACGGGGAACCTTCAGCTACAGCGCCGTGCTGACCGGTTTTGTCCCCGCGGACAAGATTCGCCAGACGACACAGGAATTCGCGTTCACTCGCGTGTACGCACCGGCACCGCGGATGCTCGACGGACAGGAGATTCCCCGGGGATTCAGTAACCTCACTGGACAGGTCAAGACGTTCCCCAATCCACTGACGCAACTGCCGATCGGCGAACGGGGCGAGGTTTCGATTTCGATCTGGCGTCGTGAGGTGAAGGGGGTCGCCAACGAACAGCTCGACTATCTGATCTACACCGAACCGATCCCGGCGGGGACGGTCGTGGTTCCTGAATCAATTCAGGGAACGTTCGACCGCTACGAAATCGTTCCGGGCGCGATCAACTTCTACCTGGGAGATCGTCCGCACCCCGGTGCCATCAAGTTCTCGATCGCCGGCGTGCTGCCGGGTTCGTATCACTGTGCTCCCTCTGTTCTGCGGAGCTTCTACCAGCCCGAGCGGATCGCCGTCGCGAAGGATTTGCCACTCGACGTCTTGCCCCGCGGAATCGCGTCGAAAGACGAATACCGTCTCACGCCGATGGAGATGTTTGAGTTCGGCAAACGGTACGTCGCCAAGGGTGAGTTCGACAAGGCGGACGAACACTTGCAGCCGCTCTTCCGAGATTATCGCATGACCGACCAATACCAGACCGAACTGGTGAAGATGCTGTTTCAGGTGGCGCTCGCCCGGAACGATCATCAGGGGATCGTGCAGTTCTTCGAAATCATCAAGGAGAAATTTCCCGACTACGAGGTGCCGTTCGAATCGATCCTGAAGGTGGCGCGGTCGTACATTCAGCTTGGCGAGTACGAACGGGGTTACCTGGTTTACCGGGCGACGGCGGAAGCGAGTTTCCTGCGGGAAAATCAGATCGCCGGCTTCCTCGACGGTCAGGGGGAATTCCTGCGATCGGTCCAGGTGGTCGAGCGGCTGCTGCGCGAATATCCTCCCGAGGGATACGTGGCGACCGCGACGTACGCACTCGCTCAGGAGATCCAGGGAAAGGCGGCCGAGGCGGCGACTCAGCCCAAATTGAAAGCGGCTGGTGTGACGCGGGTCGATCTGGTGGTCGCCGCCGTTCAGATGCTCGATCACTTCCTCACGAACTGGCCCAGTGATCCGGCGGCCGACCAGGTCGCGTTCGCCATGGCCAACGCCTATCTCGAACTTGAACAGTACAAGCCAGCGATCGACCGTTGCACCAAGTTCGCAGAGCGCTATCCCGAGAGCAAGCTGCTCGACAGCTTCTGGTATGTGATCGGGTTCTGCCAGTTCGCCGAAGGTCGGCACGAAGAGGCTCTGGTGACATGCAAGAAAGTCGCCGAGTACAAGCGGATCGACGCGGTGACAGGAGTCGAAGTGGCGGCGGCGAATAAAAACCCGGCGATCTACATCATGGGTCAGGTGTACCACAGCTTGGGCAAGCCGGCCGAGGCGATTGTGGAATACGAACGAGTCCGCGACGAATTCCCCGACGCGCGGGAGTCGATCGACTTCTTCCTCCACAAACAGATCTCGTTGCCGGAAGTCACGACGGTGAAGCCGGGCGAACCGGCGAAGACGACCCTAAAGTTCCGCAATGTGAAGGGAGCTTCGGTGAAGGTCTACCGGATCGACTTGTTGAAGTTCAGTCTGTTGCAGCGAAACCTCAGCAAGATCACTGCGATCAATCTCGCTGGCATTCGTCCGTACCATGAACAGGAAGTCGAACTCGGTAACGGTCTCGACTACCGCGATCGGGAACGGGAACTGGAGATGCCCCTCAGCGATGAAGGGGCGTATCTGGTGGTCGCGCAGGGAGAGAACCTCTACACCAGCGGTCTGGTGCTGGTCTCGCCCCTGGTGCTGGAGATTCAGGAAGACGCCACCGCCGGCCGGGTGCGGGTGACGGTGAAAGACACGGTCGCCGACCGGTATGCCCACAAGATTCACGTCAAGGTGATCGGGAGCCGAAATGAGAAGTTCATTTCGGGAGAGACCGACTTGCGAGGGCTGTTTGTAGCGGATGGAATTTTGGGAACGAGTACGGTGATCGCGAAGATTGATTCGAATCGCTACGCGTTCTTCCGTGGCAAGCAGCCGCTGGGCGCGCCCGAGAAGCCAGTCGAAGCGGCACCGGCGGCACAACCGCCGGCCCCCAACAACCCCGGCGGAAATTCGATTCTGCTCAAGAACCTGAACGATTCGAATAACACCTGGCAGAGGGAACAGCGGATGAAATACCGCAACATGCTGGAGAACAAGGACTCGGGGGTGAAGGCGAAGAAAGCGTATTAGCCCACGGCTTGGATTGCGACGTCGGATTCCGCTCGCCAACACGGCTACTGCGGAATTCGCGTGGCAGGTGCGGTTCGGGGGAGGGTAAACTGGATTTGAATCCACGTTACCCTCCCGTCCTGCCTTGATTGGTCCAACCGAGTCGCGGAAAATACAGCTTCACGAGGATTTCGTTCCCTGGAGACTCCCTATGATCGCGATTGAAAATGACGATACGGTGGATGGCTGGGACAATTCACCCGCCGGAATCGAGGCGTGGTTGAATTGGTATGCGACTCTTCAACCGCTGAATTTCACCGAAACGGAACGTGCGACACTGGACGCCGAGACGAGCATTCGTCGGGAGAGGGAAAAGGCCATTTTTGGCGATTACGCGGAGAAACTCGCGAGGGAATGGAATTGAATTGACATCGGACCCCTGCCCAAAAATCAACGGCCCGCTTCGAGGTCAGGATCGCCCGAACTCCAACAGGACACGATGAAAGGGATGAAAAGGATGGACAGGATTGCTGACGTGCCCTTCGATCGTGTGGATTGAGAGTTTTTCGAATTCAGCCACTTATCCCGAGAGCAGGAATCCATCCTCTTCATCCTGTCAAATTCTTTCCGTCCGTCGTACGTACTCTCAGAGCCGCACAACCACATTCCACAATTCGATCAGCCAGATGACGAGCCCTGTCTTTTGCGAATTTCAGTTACCTGGTTTCCCGCAATCCACCACCGTACCGTCTGCGTGCTTCCCGCCCACGGCGTGATTTGGATAGACTCCCGCCTTCACTCGATTTCCAGTCTGAACGCGGAGAACCGGCGTCATGCCCGAAGCCTCATTGACGGTCGCAATTTCCGACCTCCACGAATTCGTTGTCGCCACCCTGCGTGGAACCGGACTTCCGGAGTCGGATTCTCGAGTCACCGCCGACGCACTGGTCGAGACGGATGCCATGGGGGTGTTCACCCACGGCACCAAACTGCTGTCCGGATATTTGCAGAAATTGCGAGGTGGAGGGTACCGGCCGGGGGCGCGACCGAAGATCGAGCGACAAGGGCCTGGCTGGGCCATGATTGATGGAGAATCCGCGCTCGGTCAGGTGGGAGGCTGTTTCGCCATCGAAACCGCGCTGGAAAAAGCCCGAAACACCGGGATCGCGTATGTCGGGCTACGAAACACCGGACACATTGGGGCGGCAGGGTATTACGCGTCACTCGCCGCCCGGCAGGGGATGATCGCCATGGTCACGGGGAACGACATTCCCAGCGTCGCCGCCCCCGGTTCGCGCGGTGCGGTTCTGGGGAGCAACCCCATCGCCTACGGCATTCCGGTGCTGACTGGCGA
>JAPLOC010000646.1 GCA_026692825.1 Planctomycetota bacterium
GACCCGTCGCGCGGGAAGAGATTCCCTGCGGGGATTTCATACCCCACCTCGGGAGTCGGGCGGATCCGCAGGATCTTGCCGTTGTAGCTGTTGGTGTTCGACGAAGACTTCTGCGCGTCGTACGGGGCGCGGTCCGGTCGTTCGTCCAGCGGTGCGTAACTTTGCGAATCGCCAAACGGGTGGGTGTTGTCGCCGGTCGCGATGAACAGTTCCCCACGCGGACCGAAATGCAGCGAGCCGGCGTGATGGCAACATTCCTTCCGCTGTTCCTCGTACTTCAGCAGCAGCTTCTCGGATGCGAGATCCAGCTTGCCATCCTTCAGCGTGAAGCGGCTGATGTGCTGCCCAGGAAAATCCGGCGGCGAATACTGCAGGAACACCCAGTGTGTCTTGGAAAAATCGGGATCGAGCGCAAGTCCGATCAGGCCGTTCTCCTGTGCCGTCGTCACCGTCAGTTCCCCCACCAGTGACGTCTGCTGGGTTTTCGGATCGTACGCTTTCAGTTTCCCCTCCAGTTCGATGTAGTACACCGTTCCGTCGGGAGCGACCGCCAACTCCATCGGTTGCCGCAAGCCGTTCACCAGGATGTTGACTTCAAATCGGCTCGGATCGACTTCGGGCGCGGCCGGCTCGGCGGCCGCCGCAAATGCCCAACCGACCAGACACACCAACACACTAACCCACAGCCGCTGGTCACGCATGACGAATCCCGAAAAAAGCCCCTTCGCGAGGAGCGGGGAAAGGAACGCCGAGTCGCGGCGACCCGATGCCGCCGCGACTGTTGCCACCGTTCGTGTAGAACCTCGAACTACTTGCCAATCGCCCAGAGCGCTTCGTAGGTGCGGATATAGATCCGACCGTTCGCGAAGGCGGGGGAAGCGGTCGTGATTTCTTCCAGCGCGTTCTGCGAGATCTCCTCGTACTTCGGTCCCGCTTTCACCACGGTGGTGATCCCGTTCCGCGACAGAAGGTAAATCTTGCCGTCGGCGTAGACAGGGGAAGCGCGATTGTTCTCGCCGGGCGTCCGCTGTTCGTACTGCTTCTTGCCGGTCTTGGCATCCAGCACCACCAGCACCCCATTTTCGCGGTAGAGGTAGACCAGTCCGTCGTGAATCAACGGCGACGGGACGTCGGGGGTTGGGGTGTATTCCCACAGCTTGAACGGCGTCTTCGTGATATCGCCACTTCCCTCGGGACTCAGGGCGATCAACCTCCCTCCCTTCGCGGAGGGGGCGATGATCAGCCCAGGGGCGCAGACCGGAGAAGCGACCAGCCGCAATGTCGGGTCGTACTTGTCGGGCTGCAAGCCCCCCGACCGCCACAGTTCATGCCCGTCTTTCAGATCATGGGCGACGATGTAGTCGGCACCGTGCGTCAGCAGGAATTCCCGTTTGTCGTCGCGATAGAGTGTAGGAGAGGCGTACGAATGCTCGTTCTCGGCGTAGCCTTCGCTGGGGCGCTCCGCCTTCCAGATTTCATTGCCGGTCGCTTTGTCGAGACAAACAATCTTAGCCTCGCGCGTCTTGGGGTCGCCTTCGCCATGAATGAGCTGCAGGTACAGCCGGTCGCCATCGAGCAGCGGGCTGGAAGTCATTCCAAACTGGATGATCAGCTTGCCGTAGCGGTCTTGAACGTCGAACTTCCAGACTTCGTTCCCTTCGAAGTCGTAACAGCCCAGCACGCCGTTGGCGAGAAACGCCCAGACGTGCTTGCCATCGGTGACCGGCGAGGGGGACGCGCTGTTCCCTTCGTTGACGCGGGCATCTTTGTTTCCCTGGCTAATCTGTTTCTGCCAGCGGATCTTGCCGTCGGTCCCCACGCAAAACAGCAACAACTTGTCGTTGTCTTCGGCCACCGAGGTCAGGAAGATCTTGTCGTCCCAGACAACGGGGGTGGCCCCGGCGCGGCCGGGCATCTTGAGCCGCCAGGCGACTCCATCCGACGCGGTCCACTTGGTGGGGGGACTTTTCTCGGCGGAAATTCCGTCATGTTTCGCGCCGCGCCATTGAGGCCAGTTTTCGCCTTGGGCGACACCGCCCAACAGCACGCAGCACGCGAGAGTCGCCAGTCCCAGTCGGTTCATGTTCAAGGAGTCTCAAGAAGGGATCGGTCGGTTACAGGTCATTGACGGGAGTTTCGCGGGGGGGAGTACGAACGTCAAGGATCGATGGATCGGGATGTGTGGTTCTGTTTCTGTCGACACGGTTCTAGAATGTGTCGACAACACTTTCAGGAAGCTTTCGCTCATGGGTTCCGAGACTTCGGCCATTTCTGTTGCTGATTTTGATGTGGCGGCTGTCCGCCGTGATTTTCCGATCCTCGCGCGGCGGTTGCCGGGTGATCTGCCGTTGGTCTATCTCGACACGGGAGCCACCAGCCAGAAGCCGACATCGGTGATTGCGAAGACCGCAGAGGTGTATGCGCAGTACAACGCGAATGTCCACCGCGGCGTGCATACGCTGGGGGACCAGGTGACGTCCGAAATGGAGGAAGCGCGGGAGAAGATCCGCGCTTTGATCAACGCGCCCGAGGTCGATGAAGTCATCTTCACCTCGGGAACCACGATGTCTATCAATCTCGTGGCGCGCGCCTGGGGGGGGCGGTTCCTCAAGTCGGGCGACGCACTGTTGCTGAATGAGATGGAACACCACGCGAATCTGGTTCCCTGGCAGCAGATCGCGCAGGAACGGGGCGCGACCCTGCGGTTCATTCCGCTGACCCCCGACGGTCGGCTCGATCTCGAACAGCTCGATTCGGTGCTGACCGATCGCACACGCCTGGTGGCGGTCACCGGCATGTCGAACGTGCTGGGAACGATCAACCCGATTGGTGAAATCGCCAGCCGGGCGCGGCAGCGGGGCGCACTCACATTGGTCGATGGCGCTCAAAGCGTTCCGCATGACACGCTCGACGTGCAGGCGCTCGGCATCGACTTTCTGGCGTTTTCGGGTCACAAGCTCTATGGACCGACCGGCGTGGGGGTGTTGTGGGGCAAACGGGAGCTGTTGGAGTCGATGGATCCGTTCCTCGGGGGAGGGAATATGATCCGCCGGGTCTGGAAAGATCGCTCGGACTTCGGCGAGATCCCCGCCAAGTTTGAAGCGGGGACACCGCCGATCGCCCAGGCGATTGGATTGGGGACGGCGATTGATTACGTCCACCGCGTCGGCTTCGCCACCATCGCGGCGTACGAACGGAAATTGACCCACTACGCCTACCGCCGCCTGAGTGAAGTCGCGGGCCTGCGCATTTTGGGGCCAGCCGAGGAACACCGTGGTTCGATCGTGAGTTTTGTGCTGGAGGGGCTGCAGGCCAACGATGTTTCGGAAGTGCTGGATCGCAAGGGAATCGCCGTTCGAGCCGGGCACCACTGCACCATGCCGCTCCACGACCTGCTGGGAATCTCGGCGTCCGTCCGCGCGAGCCTGGCATTCTACAACACGACCGACGAGATCGACGCATTGGTTGATGCGCTGGAGTATGTGCGGAAAGTGCTGACGAAACGGCGTTGAGAGAATCCCGAGCTGGGACGACTCCGACCCAACCATCAGCCCCCCGGTCTTCGTCCACAGACGTGTCTTATCGACGGCAACCGCCCAAGGGGAGGTGCGTTCCTCCCGGCTCAAAACAATTTCGGCGAACTGAACGCCTGCCGAAGTCAACACAAAACAAATTCTCGGCGGAAACACCAAACCAACAGCGACCTGAAATTGTCCTTTCAGGTCGGCTGTTGGAGGCGATTCTTGGCCGTGAATCGCGAAACCGCTGGCAACCAGCCAACGGAGTTCATTCACGGTCATTCCCAGCGCGTGCAACGCAGCCATCTCAAGCACGAACTCCCAGGGGTTGATATGGGCACTGACGGCGTAGGCGTGGGCCTGCCATAGCATCGCCAGTCCACCAATCATCGGGCGATTCGTGTCTGAGGACTCGGGTGCTGAATTCGCAGTTGTTTCCATTCGCGAGATCTGGCTCATTCGTGTTCAACTCGCATCACGTCAACTCCTCCTGGCGAGCGGGGCGGCGTCAGCCCCCTGCCC
>JAPLOC010000647.1 GCA_026692825.1 Planctomycetota bacterium
CCGCAACCGGGTCGATACGGCGAGCGCGGTGGAATTCCAGCGTTGCCGGGCTTTCGATGCGCACATGCTGCGCACCCACGCCAGCAGCGCCCCCAACCCGACCAAAATCCCAAGTGCCGACTGATTGTTTCGTAAGGCAGGAAAACGCTGGTAGAGTGCGACGAACGGCCGGGTCCAAAACGCCCCCTGATAGCGCAGTAGCGTGGGCAGGATCCCCGAATTCGTGATGGTTGTCGCCGACTCGGACTTCTGTGGTTTTTTTGGATCGATTTCCGGCCCGAACGATGTGCGACTCTGCGTGTAACCGGTATAGAGTGACACCGGCTCTGCCGCTTTGCCCGGTACACCGGCGGACTGCGTAGTCACTGGCGGCAAAGAGTCATTCCGCTTCTGCTTCTGCCCAGCCTCGTCAGCGATGAGGGTCACCTCACCGCGTGTGATCAAAAGGTCACCAAAAAAGCCCAGGACGAACAGCAGGAAGCACAAACAGACCGATCCGATCGCCGACCAGATCAATCCCTTCAGTCCATCCCCCTGGAAGAGTTCTTTGGCGGGAAACACCTTGTGAAACGGAGTCGGTTCTTGATTCGCCACAACCGTCACGCTGCTCCTGTCTCTCGCCGACCGGGCGCTCGACTACGCCAGATCGCGGTCCTCGAACATCAGGAAGGCGGCCAGGATCGAAGCCATGACATAGGCCACACTGTAGCCGGCGGCCCAGCCGAGATACTCGTACGGGACGTTCCCGTCGGTCATCAGCTTGGCCTCGACATTAAAGACACCCACCGCCGGCAAAAACACCGCGATCATTCGGGCCATGAACCCGACCAGTTCCAGCTTCGCCAGATTCGACACCACCAGCGTTTCCGAAAGGTGCCCCACGACGAAGAACGCCAGACAGGTCACCAGATTGACCACCATCGGCAGCCGGGTCGACAACGCGACAGAAATCGCCGACATGACCATGATTTCCATCAGACACAGCACGATCGCGGGAAACACCCGCAGCACTTCAATCACCGCTGTGACCATGTTCACGTCGTCCCGGGTCGATTCCCGGGCGTCGTAAAAGACCTTGTAAATGATCAATCCGCCAAACGCGAGAATGATCGGCAGACACAACAGCAACACGGCGGTCTGAATGCCCACGAATTTGCCAACGATGAACTGCCGGCGGTTGATTGGCTTCGACAGCAGGGTCATCGCTGTCTTGCCCTCGATTTCGTCGGCGATACTCATGCTCGATGTCCAGATCCCCAGGAACATTCCGCAGATCAGCAGCATCGCGAGTCCGCACACCTCCATCATCTTCACGTCCTCCCCGAGCGAGAAGAACGGAACGAAGGTGTTCGCCACCAGCATCACAAGGGCCACGACCAGCAGCAGCGGAAAGACCGGCTGCCGAACCGCTTCTTTGGCGGTCGCCCGCGCGATCACCCCGGTGCGTGTCCAGAACAGGAAGACAATCAACCCGACCACACCCACCAGCATCGTACTGAGGATGATCGTGTTGTCATGCACCAGCTTATTCAACCGGTCACGCGGAGTCTCAAGCTCCGTGGCTTGGGCCCAGACCAGGAAATCGTTCGCCAGTTGACTTGCTACGTGCATCATGAAGTTCTTGGAATCGACGGACTGTCGGGAAACGGACTCGCCAGCCAGACGATACGTCAGATCGGACCAACCTGTTGGAGCCGTTCACTGTATCGCGATGGCGCGCTGAATGAAACCGACAGAACGGCTGTCACCTCACCGGTTTGGAAACCCGGCGACCCCGTCCCCCTTCGCTCCGTACGACCCTCAGGAACGGAAGTGCGGTCATTGCGTTCTAAAATCGGATCTCAAACTCGGTGAATTCTTCGCTGCCACCCCACGGCTCACGGACAACGTCCGTGATCGAACCCGCGAAATCCCCGGAAATCTGCTGGATCAGGCCGTTCACTGCGGATTGTGGTCCCTGGACCACCAGCTCCACGGACCCGTCTCCCAGGTTGCGAACGTAACCCACAACCGGAAAACACCTTGCGTTCGAGCGGGTCCGCTGGCGAAACCCCACCCCCTGAACCTTCCCCCGAAACAGAATCCGCTCGCGAACGGGGCCGGTGGGGGGACTGGTCGGCGACATACTGTGGACGGCCTGGGGAGTCTTGGCGGGAATGTGGATCCGTGGCAGTATAGAATATCAGCCACCCGCTTCAATCGCAGGCGGGGCGACGGCGACCGACCAACGGGAGTCGGAGGTGCGAAGGCCCTGAGAACCCGTCCAAGATCAATTCTGTGGTGTGGGATAACACAGGGACAAATCAAATGATTAGCGGTTGCCGAAAGTCGCCGTCAGCGGTGTCCCGTCATGGGACAAGGTCAACGACCGACGGAAAGAATCTGACAGGATGAAGAGGATGAAAGGGATGAACAGGATGGAGTGGCTCGCCATTCCTGCTCTCTGGATAAGCGGCTGAAATCAAGAAACTCCCAATCCACACGATCGACAGCCGCCTCAGCAATCCTGTCCATCCTTTTCATCCTGTCTAAAATTCAACGGTCCGCTTGGTGGCTTTACCTCGCACGGCCGGAAACGTGACGATTTCGGGGAGCCGCGCCCATCAGGAAGCGGTATCAAGATCACCCTTGCGACCGACGGCTTCCTGTTTTCTGCAAAAACGTAAACGCGAAAACCATCACAACCGCTGTCACCGTCAGCAACACGGTTCCCAGTTGAGGCCGTGAGACCAGCGTCCGCAGGTACGGGAGGTACCACGGCTCCGATGGAATTGAATCACTCACCCTCTCGCCAGCCGGGGTCGCCTTTGCCCGACTTCCAATTTGCAGGGTGAGGTGCCCGGGAACGGGAATCACCTCTTCGCCAGGAGGCCGAACGTCGAATTCGGAACGAGCCTTTTCCCGCACAAACGCCGGGTCGACTTCATAGGCGGTCGCCAGCCGCTCCAGATAGTCAATCCGCCGCTGGAGTTCGATTAACCGCCACTGGCTCGCCCGCTCGGCCCGGGTCAACTCGGCGTTCTTGATCAGCTTAGGTGCCAGAAACACGACCGCATAAACGGCGGCGCAAGCGAATAGGCAAAGCCAGAACGCGAACGAAACCGCCCCCCCGGACGGCCGATCACTTTCGGCCGTCTGAGGCAACGGGGCAACACTGGCGTCCAGACTTGTCATGGGGGATGCTTCGACGGGCAATTCCCCCAGACTCTCACTATTTCCGGGGTGGCGTTACTTGCGCCACAACCGGCCGCCGTAGACCGCTTCGTCTCCCAGCATCTCTTCGATCCGCAGCAGTTGGTTGTACTTGCAGATCCGGTCGGTGCGACTGGCCGAACCGGTCTTGATCTGACCGCATCCGAGTCCCACCGCCAGGTCGGCGATGGTGGTATCTTCGGTCTCGCCACTCCGATGGCTCATCACCGCGGTGTAACCATTGCGGCGGGCGAGTTCGACCGCGTCGATCGTCTCGGTGAGCGAACCGATCTGGTTGACCTTCACCAGAATACTGTTCGCGATTCCCTTGTCGATTCCCTGTTGCAGACGTTCGACATTGGTGACGAACAAGTCGTCGCCGACGAGCTGAACTTTGCTTCCCAGACGTTCGGTCAGAAGTTTCCAGCCCTTCCAGTCGTCTTCCGAACAGCCGTCTTCGATCGAGCAGATCGGGTACTTCGACGCCCAGCCTTCGAGAACGTCGACCATGGCGGCCGGGTCGATTTTCTTCCCTTCAAACGAGTACGTCTCGGTCTTCTCGTCGAAGAACTCGGTCGACGCGACGTCGAGGGCGATCTTGACCTGTTTTCCCGGCTCATAACCCGCCTTTTCGATGGCGATCATGATGCAGTCGAGAGCGGCCTGATTGTTCCCCAGGGCCGGGGCGAACCCCCCTTCGTCTCCAACCGCCGTGCTGAGTCCCTTGTCTTTCGACAGCACTTTCTTCAGGGCATGGAAGATCTCGGCCCCGGCGCGGAGCGCTTCGTGGAACGAGTCGAAGCCGAGCGGCATCACCATGTATTCCTGAACGTCAATCCCGTTGTTGGCATGCGCTCCGCCGTTGATGATGTTCATCATCGGTGCGGGGAGAACTTTCGCGCCAACGCCACCAAGATAACGGAACAGGGGGAGGTAGCTGGCACGGGCCGCCGCGTGTGCGGCCGCCAGCGAGCAACCGAGGATCGCGTTGGCCCCCAGCTTCGACTTGCGTTTCGTCCCGTCGAGTTCCAGCATCACGCGGTCGATCAGCAGTTGGTCACAGGCGTCGAGACCGACCAGTTCGGGAGCGATCAGCTCGTTGACGTTGTCGACGGCGGTCAACACGCCCTTGCCGAGGTACCGTTGCCGGGTCGCCTTGTCGAGCTTTTCGTTGTCGCCATCGCGCAACTCGAGCGCTTCGTGCTTGCCGGTGCTGGCACCACTGGGAACAGCGGCCCGGCCCAACGTTCCGTCTTCCAATTCGATGTCGACTTCCAGGGTCGGGTTGCCCCGGCTGTCGAGAATCTCACGCGCATGCACCGACTCAATCAGCGAACTCATCACAGATTCCTGTTAACTTCAAGTGCGGCAAGGCGTTCCGTTGTTGTGCCTGGCCGGGAAATGCGTTCCGGGAGGGGGCATTGTTGCGACTTTGAAACGAATTTGCCACCTTACGGGTTTCCGTCCCCCCCCAACCGCCCCAAGAATTCATGCCTTCTTCTTCCGAGCGTCTGTCTCCCGAACCAATCGACCCTCAGATCGAT
The DNA here is from genome assembly GCA_026692825.1 of Planctomycetota bacterium. Classification (GTDB taxonomy): domain Bacteria; phylum Planctomycetota; class Planctomycetia; order Planctomycetales; family Planctomycetaceae; genus UBA10511. Next base: position 4,737 of record JAPLOC010000647.1, read on the forward strand.
TCGATTCAACCCGGCGGCGGCGTTTGCATGCGCATTGAACTGGCGTGGGGATTCGTTCGACGCGCCTTTCTCAAGACCTTTTGCAAAGGTTACGTCGAGAAAATGGCCGCCCTGCGAAAAGGCGACCACAACCCCTGTCCTTTTGAGGTGCTGGACCCCCGCGACCTGAAATTCTACCGGAATCAAGGTGGCTACTCTTGGGATGAATCGGACGATCCCTTCACCTGGCGCGATCGGCTCCCCTTCGCTCGGGCGGGACTTACCGAACTGTGGATTCTCACTTCGCTATTCTTCCTCGCGACCGCCCTCGTTGGCTGGGGGGCGAGCTTCTTCGACGGACCGGTCCGGTGGATCCTCCTGTTTCTGGCCGCGGCAGGGCTGTTTTGCGGCTGCGCGATTGTCTGGTTCTTCCGCAACCCCCGGCGTGTCCCTCCGACAGACCCAGGGGCTGTCATCTCGCCGGCAGACGGAACGATTGTCCATATTGAAGAACTGGCACACGATGATTTCGTCGGTGGCCCCGCACTTCTGATTGGCATCTTCCTCTCGATCTTCAATGTCCACATCAATCGGGTTCCCGTCGCGGCGAAGATCATTGGGCTGCAATATCGCCGGGGGAAGTTCCTGAATGCCCTCCTAGCTGCGTCGGCGCGGGAAAATGAACAACTCGCAGTGCGCCTTGAGCAGAATGTCGCCCCCTACCGCCGAATGATTGTCCGCCAGATCGCCGGCGCGATCGCCCGGCGGATTGTCTGTTGGGTCCGTCCGGGAGACGAACTCCCGACGGGAGCGCAATTTGGAATGATCAAGCTCGGTTCGCGAACCGAACTGGTTTTGCCTCGTGAAGTGGGGTTGGAGATCGTGGCGAAACTGGGGCAAAAGGTGAAAGCGGGGGAATCGATTCTCGTTCGCTATGACGCGAGCGGGGAAAAAATGGACCACAATTGAGAGACCCCTTGCCGGCTCGCCCGGTAGGTGAAGGAGATCGGTGGCTAATTCGACCAACCGCCCGCTGGAATACCAAAATCGGCTGCGGTTCAGGAGTACCCGGCGAGTTCACCAAGCGCTTACCACAGCGCATGTCGCCTCAAAACCCCCTTTCTTTTTCCAGTTTTTTTCGTGTGTTTCGTGCCTTTCGTGGTTCCCAATCTCTGCTCGCACAGCGAGCATGCGATTTGACGCTGTGCCGGACGATTTCGCATCTGCGATAACCGAGCCCGTTGTTTGCCCGTGGTTTGACGGACAATTGGAACCACGAAAGGCACGAAACACACGAAAGGCATACACAGTAATCAACCGCCCGCTTGGGCAGAGATTTGAACCAGCGTCATTGAAACAGACCTGAGCGCAAATCTGATTCACCTGCCTTTCAAAGGGGCAGGGGTCTCGAGCGAGAAGTGCCTCAATTGGTCCCGCGCTCGGTATCCGGATAGATCTGGCGTTGCCCGGATTGGGGATTTCGGCTATTGATCTGGACCCCATTTCCCCCGGGAGAGTCCAAGGA
>JAPLOC010000648.1:0-1762 GCA_026692825.1 Planctomycetota bacterium
TTGTAGGTCCGCGTTTCGCATCCACGGGCGTCCGGCGGGCGTTGGCTACAGCGGCGGTTTTCGTGCGGCGAGGGCTAATACAATTTCCTGGGTGCCACCTGTCGATGCCGTCCCGTCTCGACCGACCGCTATCCGGCCGCCGCCTCTTCCTCGGGATCAACAACCAAAGCCGCCGGTGCCTGACCCGTCGATCGGATACAGCGACGGTATTTGGAGACGCGCGACGGAAAGAGCTGCAGGTCATTGACCGCCGACTGAAACAGTTCTGGCATCGTTTGCAGGAACTTCAGCTCGACGATCACCTCCCCCTCCAGAATCGCCGCACCGGAGTCGAATCGGTCGACCTCCCACTCGGTGGCGGCACGACCGGTGGCCCGCCGATCGAACGTCGCCCGGATCGGTCCTTCGCCATTCGCTCCAATTAACGCCGTCCGCTGGTACGTCACCGCGCACACCGGACTGAGGTTCTGTTCCACCACCTGCCGCACAAACCACTCGGCGGGATGCGGTTCCACGGCGGTCGCCAGAAGTCCGGCGAGGTCTTCCATGTCGACCGCCGTCCGAAGCTTGCGCACCTGGTGGGCCGATTTGGTCTTTCGCTCCAGATAGACTTGGTTGGAATCGCCGTACCGACGGATTCGGTACTTTTGGACACTGAAGGATTCCCGCCGACGGAAGGTGTCGAATTCCGGCGTGTCGAAGTACAAACTGGTGACCCGGTAGGCGTCCCCCAACGCCGGGTCGGCGTGGGGATCGAGTCGCAGTTCTTGACGGAGCCGCTCTTCGAGCAGGCTGGCCTGCGCATCGGGGAGCAGATATTTGATTTCAAAAGCCGCTCCGTCCTCGCTCCCGCGGTACAGACCGGGGGAGACGAGCGCTGTGGCGGACAGGTCGGCGGAATCGCCGTTTTTCGAGGTCATTGTTCCCATCCTTTCGCGAAGCGAACGGATGGGTCCCGGACGGACTGGGTCGAACGACCCGTGGAAATGAGCAGTGTCATCGATGGGTGCAGAACGCACGAATTGAGATCAGCGAGAGGGACCTTCACGAGATCCTCACGATAACCTCACAGTCACTCCGGTGCGATCCAAAACGCCGAAAAACCAGCGAACCGGTCGAAATCACCGCTCACGGTGTCGATTCGATCGGCTTCGATGCGTCGGCCGGTGGTTTCGCCTTCTCCGCTTTGGCCTCGTCCGCCTTGATCTTCGCCGCCACCCGCTCGCGTAACTTTCGCATCACCAGATCCTGCGGGGCTTTTTTCAACCCTTTGTCGAGCTGATCGAGTGCCTGTTTGGGGTATCCCAGAAAGTGATAATGGTAGCCGGCCAGGAACCGCAGCGCGGGGTCTTCAGGCTTGTCTTTCACCGCTTTTTCCAGGGCCCGCAGGTGCGGTGTGTAGTCTTGCGGTCGCCCGTACAGTTCGCGGAAGTTCTCAACGACCACCCCCCAATGCTCCTCTGGCAGGATCTCGATCGCCCGTTGTGCCGCACCGGCCGACTGGTTGTATTGTCCGGTTGCCAGCAATCCTTGAGAGTACATCAACAACAGTACCCCGTTGTCCGAATCGTCGGCCAGCGCGTGTTTCCACGAATAGATCGCACCCTTGTAATCTCCCTCCCGAAACTCGCGTTCCCCATTATCGACATAGGCGGCGGAATTCCCCTGCGGCGCGTCGCCTTGCGCGGTGGGCGCGATCAAGGCGACTCCCCAGCAGACCGCTGCGACCACAAGCCTGGTAAAGCTCAACGACGAAACCGAT
>JAPLOC010000648.1:1820-4383 GCA_026692825.1 Planctomycetota bacterium
CGGCGATCCAGCATCTGATTCACAAGTGTCCCCCTGGCGGGTTGACTCTCTTCGCGCCTCACACGAAGGTCTATCATGCAAGTATATCTCCCGCGTCCGGCGGCGAGCAGACCCCGAATTGTGGAACCCGAACGAAATGTGACGGAATGAACGACTGGCTCACTCTCGCACTCGATCGGCGGGTCGTACGCCGGGCCGCGCTGTGCGCCCTGATCGTCGGGACGATTCTGATCAGCATCAACCATGGCGATGCGATCCTGGCGGGGGACGTTTCGACCCGCCGATGGTTGCAGATGGGGCTGACGATGCTCGTACCGTACTGTGTGTCCACCTACTCGAGCGTGGGGGCCATGCGGGCCTTCCGCCGCGACGGGTCGTGACCGGGAATTCCATCGCTTCAATATCCACTGTTGTCGCTGATCAGTCCTCCGTCAGGAATCGACCGCATTGAATCCACCTGAAACAACAACTTCCCCACCTTTGGATCCGTTACCCCATGGCTCCCGGGCCGGCCAAACCGCTCCGGGTTGGTCGCGAAACGTTTGGATCTGGGGCGGAGTTTTCGCCGCGGCGATCGCGCTGGCGATCGGCTGGTGGCGCATTCGATCGCAACAATCCACTCGCGAGGTTTTCGAGAAGGGATGGGCCGCGGTCGAACAGGGGGACGTGCAGACCGCGTTTCAGATCTGCCGGACGTTGCCCCGCGACGCGCAGGCCGAGCCATACCGCCAGCTTCTGGAGGGGGCGATCTTCGCACGGCGCGGGCAGTTCGAACAGGCGTTTTCGAGTCTGGCAACTCCCGCCAGTTTTGATCCCACGGCGGTGCGGGCGTGGACGTTAATGGCCCAATGCTATTACCACCACGGACATTGGGCCAATGCGGTTCGGGCCGCCCAGGAGGCGTTGCGGCGGGACGAAGAGGCGCTGCCGGCGCGGCGTTGGCTGGCGGTCGCCGCCTACGATCTGGGAATGGTCGGGCTGGCGGCGGAAGAGTTGAAGAAAATCGCGGCGGCCGATGTCACCGACGGCCGTTCGCTGCGGCTGCTGGGTCTGATCGAGAAAGATCGAGCCGAGTATCCCGAAGCGATCGAGTTCTATCGGGAGTCACTCCACCGACAGCCGGATCCTCCCGATCGGGCTGCGGTGTTGGAGGAACTGGCCCAGGCGTGCGTTCAGGTCAACGACTATGACCAGGCACTCGACGCGCTGGGGGACTGTCCGGAAACACCCACGGTGCTGGTTCTGCGATCGCAGTGCTTTGCCGGGCTGGGGCGTGAAGACGATCGGCGGAAGGCGTTGGAAACGGCCCGCCGACTTGCACCCGACGACCTAACAACACTGACGGCGAGTGCCGCGTTGGCACTGATTGATGGGGAGGTGGATCAAGCGTTAGTATGGCTTGATCACGCGGTCGCCAAGCACCCGGCGGACAGTGCCACCCATTATCAATACGGCCAGGCGCTGGAACGTGCCGGCCGAAAGGAAGATGCCCAGCGGGAGTTTGACCTGTTCAACCAGTGGCGAAAGGTGGAACACGAGTTTTCGGAACTGCACAATGCGGCGTCGGCGGATGCCGAAAACGCCGAGTTACGGGTGCAATTGGGGCGGTTGGCAGAGAAGCTGCGAAAGCCAGAACTTGCCGAGACCTGGTACAAAGCGGCGCTGGCGATCGAACCGAATCTGGAGTCGGCTCGCAAAGGGCTTTCGACGTTGAACGGGTCGGTTCCGGGTAGGCGCGGCGGTTCGAGGTAGACGTCGTCGCGACCCGGTTGGATGGTTGCGCCTTTCAACCCGTCCCAAATCGATTTGTTAGTTTGTGACATCTAGTAGAAAACGGAATTGATCTTGAACAGGTTCTTTCCGGAATTTGTCGAGCGACGGAAATCTCACAGTGGACCGCGCATTTGGAAAATGCGGGCTACGATGCGAATCACGCGCTGTCGCCAACCGGACTCGACTGGCGTAGAATGAAGGACGCCACGTTCGCCCGACGTTATCACCTCCACCGCATCTCTCCAAACTGAGTGGAATTGGGAGTTGGCCATGATTCGTTTCGCTTTCCCGTTTGTGAAACTGGCCCGGACGGTCTGCGGGTTGATGGTTGCGCTCTGCTTGGCTGGTGCCTTGAGCGATCGCCGGTGCGGGGCATTCGCGGCTCCCTTTCCGGCACAGAAGTCGAATGGCAAATCGGCTGATTCGTCGAAATCCAAGTCGAGGTCCGATTCAAAAGCAGCGGCGGCGGACGCGGATGAGGACGGCGATGATCCTGAGTCGATCACCGATCCCGAAGCCCCTCGGACGGAAGATTCCGAAACGTCCGCGCGTGTGGAAAAACGGCTCGCCGAGTCGTCGACGGAGGACGATTTTTCCGATGACCAACGGTTTCCCCCAGAAACCGGTTCTTTTGGTGACTTGAGCGAATCGAAGAGGCAGCGGTATTCCGAAACTCTGCGAGCGCTGTTGGCGGAAGGACTCAAACCGGTCACGGCCGACGCCCGTAAAAGTCAAGTGGAAGCCGGGCGGAAGCGATTTGAGTCCGCGAGACAACTGTGTGACGACGACC
>JAPLOC010000649.1 GCA_026692825.1 Planctomycetota bacterium
CGACCTGGCGCGTCGTCGTGAACGGAAACAACTCCGAGGGGGAGAGATTGTCTTCGTGTTGACTGCCGTGCCGGGTGGTCTGTGCGAAGCGGTAATTGAAATACCCCTTGCCTCCCCCCGCGACGAGTGGCAGCGCGCCGTCAAACACGATTCGCCCCTGGGGGTCCGCGTTGAACCCCTGCCAGACAAAGTGATGAATGAACCGCCCCGATTGCGAGACACCGAAGATGATTGTCTTGTCGATCGCCCCCGCCATCGGGTTCGGTGTCGACGGTTCGTTGCTGGAATAGCGGAAGTAACTGACCACATCGCGGACAGCGGCCAATCCCAATCCGGTGACGCGACTGCCCCGCGCTGTGTAGACCAGGTCGTACAGCCAGCCGGGACGGAAGCCTTCTTTGACATACAGATGCTGCGAATCCGCGACAGGCTGTCCCGCCTCAACACGTGCGAACGACCAGCCATCGCGGGGAACCTGGATGGGGGGATCGGAGCGTTTGGCCCGCATCGTCAGCACCGCGTCGAGCCCGTTCCGATCGGCCGCCGGGTAGGAATTGGAATTCCCCCAATACAAAGGCTGGCTGAAAGAGGCGGAATTGACCGTTACCTCGGCGTGAACCCGACCGACGAGAGGTTGGTCGTTTTCCAGAGCGGGAGGTAATTCAATCAGCAGTCGATTGTCACCCGGTAGAACGTCGCCGTTCCAGCCGCACCATAACACGCAGTATCCCTGCTGCATCAAAAATCCATTGCCGGCGTCGCTGGCATTCCGGGGGTCATTCCCTCCCTGGTTGTTGAACGTCCCCAAAGCGAGTTTGTTGCCGCGATTGTTGACGTCGTACAACAGCCGACGGTTGCCATGCTTCAGGTCGACAGGCTTCAGCAGACAGAAATCCGTCCAGAATTCCACGCGTCCAGCGGCGTTGCGCGGAGCCAGTTTCACGTCGACCACGGCCGAGTTCGCGTCGGCCTGGGGATCAACCTCGAGAAAGAGACGACCGATCAATCGTTCGTACTCTCCGACGTCCCCGAACTTCACTCCCGGCGCGAACGGCTCGCGGCGATCCACCTGCACACGAACGACCTCGGCCCGCGCGAATGGAACGTGCGACGCGAAACAAACCAGTAACAGAATGAGCGACAGGGGGCGAAGCATGGCGGACCAGGTGGAGGTGGCGACAAGAGCTACAGATGGCCCGAGCCGCGCGGCTCTGCGTAAACACCGTGTTTTCGGCCGGGGGAAGTATAACTTCCGACATCAGGAAAATGCGATCACCTCACGCCAGGTTACGCAGGGGATTCCGCACCAATCCCGTTCGTTTTCCCTTTCCGCCGACTGACGCTACAACAGCCGAGATGAAGACCTCTCACTTGGCCGAGCAGGCCATCGCCATCTGGAGACAGGGCGTCGCCGCCGTCGACGCGCGGGTTCTGGTTCGAAATGCCGTCCGGCTCCAGGGACAGACTCTGCGGATTGGTGGGAGAGAATATCCGCTCGAAACGTGGAACCGGATCGCGGTGGTGGGAGCGGGCAAGGCAGGGGCGGGTATGGCGCAGGGAATTGAGGAGGCGCTGGGACCGGACCTGGTAAGGGAGCGAGTCACCGGCTGGATCAACGTCCCGGCGGATTGCGTGCGCAAACTCGACCGTATCGTGCTGCATGCGGCCCGCCCGGCCGGCCTGAACGAACCAACGGCCGACGGAGTGGCGGGGTCGGAGCGGATTTTGGAGATGGTCTCGCAACTGGGACCGAACGATTTGTGTCTGGTTTTGTTGTCGGGAGGAGGGAGCGCGTTGCTCCCCGCGCCGATCACAGGAATCAGCCTGGAAGCGAAACAACAGGTCACACGGTTCCTGATGCAGTCGGGGGCGACGATTCAGGAACTCAACACAGTGAGAAAGCGGTTGTCGCGGATCAAAGGGGGAGCGCTGGCCCGGGCGATTCGTGCCGGCGCGACCGAGACGTTGATCATCTCGGATGTGGTGGGAGATCCGTTGGATATCATCGCCTCCGGTCCGACAGCGGACGATTCAGGGACTGTCGACGACGCACTCGTGGTTCTGCGCAAGTTCCACGCCGCCCCCCCCGCTGTGCCGGCCGAAGTGTTTCAGATTTTGGAACAACTCGCCGACGATTCAGCGACTGCCGCGCGCATTCCCGCCACAGTTCACAATCAGGTGATTGGCAACAATCGCGTGGCGCTGGAAGCGTGCGCGCGAGCCGCTCGGGAACTGGGATTCACGGTGATCGATCTGGGTTCCGAGAACACCGGGGAAGCGAGCGAAGTGGGACGGGATCTCGCGCGACGCTGTCGGGCGATTGCGAAGGAGTCAGCAACTCCATCACGTCCAACCTGCCTGTTGAGTGGTGGTGAACCAATCGTCCGGCTGGCACCGGCGGAACGACGGGGAGTGGGGGGGCGGAATCAACAACTTGCGCTCGCCGCTCTGGTCGAGTTGTTTGGAATCACTCGACCAGATCCGCAATACGATACGGATATCGTGTTACTCTCTGGCGGAACCGATGGAGAGGATGGACCAACGGACGCCGCCGGCGCGGTCGCGTCCGCCGACGTGATGTGCGAGGTCATCCGACAACAATTGAATCCGCAAGATGCCCTCGACCGAAATGATGCCTATCGGCTGTTCGAAAAATCGGGAGGACTGTTGCGCACGGGACCGACCCACACCAATGTCATGGATGTGCGGGTGGCACTGGTTCATCCGGGCTAAGCCGACAATGTCGCCCGCCGCGACTGTGCGGAAGGAATTCATCACGACACTCAACGCGGGGTCGACCGGCAGGTTTCCTGTTGTAATCCCTACAATCCTCACTGGCGACAAATCCAACCCCAACGGATCAGTTTTTCCCAAAGCGGCCGAATCTGCGCCGATCGATCCACCTGCAACGGAGTTTCCCGTTCTCTCTGGGAATTTGATTGTTTTCCCCCCCTCTGGGCTTTTACCATACCCTTGGAGATCCGATGAACTGTGCGGGCCGGTAGTCCGTAGGCCGGCTTTCCTGTGAAAACTTGCGGAGTGCGAAGAATGCAGCGGGAGTTCAAGTTGTGCCGGCTTTGCCTGTTCGCCGTCGGTTTGGCGTGCGCCGGCGCGTTCCCGCTGCTGGCTCAGGACGAAGATCCGTTCACACAGTCGGAGCCAAGTCCCGCGGCCTTAAAAGAACTACGCTCGAATTCGCCGCTAGCCGCTGAGCCGCAGACTCCCGTCGAGTTGCTGGATGCCGTCGTCACGATGGTCGACATCGGGCGGACCGATCTCGCGGTGCAATACCTCGACCAGTTGTCCCGTAAACCGCTGGACGAAGCGACTCTGCTCGAATTACGAGACAAGTTTGGAACCGCGACCCTGTTAAAGCTCGACCAGGTTCCGGAACTTCGGTCGATGCTCGCCCCGATCCTGGAGCAGTCGGATGCCGCTTTGCTCAGCCGGGCGGGTCGCGCCGACCGGATCGCCGACATGGTGCAGGCACTCCGCGGTTCCCGCGAAGAGCGATCAGCGGCGCTGTCCGAATTACGCGGCCTCGGTCCGTTGGCTGTCCCCACGCTGATTGGAATGGTGGCGTCCAACGACGCCCCCCGGCTTCGCGGTGATGTGGGAGGCGTGCTAATCGGAATCGGGTCGTCGACAGTGCCCATGCTGATGGGAGCGTTGGAATCGCCTGACCCCCGGGTGCAGGAATTCGCCGTCGACATTCTCGGAAGACTGCGGGCGACCGCCGCTGTTCCCGATTTGTACTACTTCGCGTTCAGCCCCAATGTTTCGCTCGAGTTGCGAAAGTCGGCTCAATACGCGCTGCAACGGAACCGAACGGTCGGGCCATTGCTCCGCTGGCGAATGACGCTTTGGCGCGGCGTTTGTCGCAGTCGGCGACCGACTTCCTGCGACAGAAAACGGCGTTCGACAAAGATCCCGAAGGGTTTGTGGCCGACTGGCGCTGGGACGATGACCAGAAGACAATCGCGCTGCGACGGGTGACTCCCGAACAGGCGGCGACGCGCACCGGCAGCCGGCATGCGGCCCGGGCTTTGGAGGTTTCCCCGGGAGACCCCCGGGCGCGAGTTTTGGGCCTGGCGTTTGGTCTGGCTCGTGAAACACGGTTGAACACTATATTTCAACCGCTGCCGGCGGGAGAGGGAACAACCGCTGGCGAAGCCCGTGCCGCCGGCCCTGCGGTATTGAATGAAGTGCTGCGCGAAGCACTGACGGCGAAACGCCCCGAAATCGCCGCCACTGCGGCCCGGCTGCTGGGTGAATTGAAAGATCCGGTGGCGTTGGTACAAAGCGGCGAGCGGACCGCTCCGCTGATGATGGCGCTCGATCACCCGGATATTCGCGTGCAATTCGCGGCGACGCAGGCGATTCTGAAGATCGGTCCCAAGATCCCCTACCGGGGTGGACGGCGCGTGGTCGAGGTCCTCAAGCAGGCGGTTCACAGCAACACGGGCCGGCCCCATGCGATCATTGGCGAAGTCTCATCCGAACGGGCGGGAGAGATATCGGGGATGCTGAAGGAACTCGGGTTTGAAACGCTGGTCGCGTTGTCGGGGAAAGAGGTCTTTCGCGCCGCCGCCGATCGAACCGATGTGGAATTGATTCTGGTTCACCCCAATATCATCCGCTGGCCCCTTTCCGAAACGCTGTCCAACCTGCGGACCGACGCACGGACCGCCCGTGTTCCCGTCGTCGTGTATGGCCCCAGTCGGCTTCAGGAACGATTCCGTAGTCCCGCGCCCGGTCAGACCAAAGTAACTTATGCGACCCTTTCGGAAACCCCCGCCGACCTGGCATTTCAGATTCAACCAGTTCTCGATCAGATGCGCCGGGAGGCCCCCACTGCTCAGCAGCAGACCCTGATGCGGAAGGAAGCGATCGCGGCGCTCAGCCAGCTCGCGGATACCGGGAACAGCCGGCTGTACAACCTGGTGGGGACCGAAGAGGCCCTGGCCTGGGCTGCCGCCGAGCCGAGTTTCTCGTTAAGCGCCCTGGAATCGCTGGGGCGCATCGGAACCCGCCAGGCACAGAATCTGATCGCGGAGTTCATATTGAACAGTCCGGTCAACGCGACGACAAAGCGGGCTCGCGAGATTCTGGATGCCCATGTTGCCAGGAATGGACTATTGCTCAAACAGTCTGTCGTGAGCGAACTGCATGCGGGAACCGGCGTCACGCTAATCAATCCGGAACCGTAAAATCGCCCCTCCGGTTCAAGGGCGAATTGGCTTACAGAACGAGTGGCTATTAAAAAATCGGCGGCCGGCTTCGGTGCTGGTTCACCCGAATTCGAACCGAAATTCCCGTCGACGTTCGCACGCCCGACTCGCTGCGCACATTGGCGGTGGCACCGAATGTGGAATTCAAATGGGCGGGTCAAAATCGTGACCTCCTCGCCGATTTCTGAGATCTCAGGCGCGGGGATTAACGATTGTAGCGGAATTCGCCGATATTCCTGATACGAGGCGCGGTTGCCTCGGCTCAGGAGAATTCCGGTGCGTACACGACTGTACACGGCCTGTCTGTTGGCTTTGGCGTTTCAATGCGCCGGCTGCGTACTCCCCTGGACCGCGCACCATCTTGACAGACCGAATCCCGGAGCCCGCGTGGTTCTGGTACGGGGCTTGGCGGGGTATTGGCCCGGGGCGTTGCCGCTTTCGAACCAGTTGAAGCGGTGTGGCATCGACAACATGGTAGTGTTCGGCTGCGAAACCAGGGAAGTCGGCTGCGCGTTGGCGCAAGAGGGAGGCTGTCCTAGTGACGATTCGCCGATCGTCATCGTGGGCTATAGTCTCGGGGCGAACGACGCGATCAAGCTCTGTCGGGGGCTGGATGATTCGGGGATTCAAGTCGCCAGTCTGATTTTGATTGATTGTCCGTATCACGACACGGTTCCCCCCAATGTCAACCGCTGTCTAAATATCTATCGATCTCGGCCGTACACCGATTGGATCCCAATGTTCCGGGGGTTGCCGGTTGACGCCGAGTGTTGCGAAACCGATCTACAGAATCTGAACGTCCGCTGGGACGAACTGGAATGCGCGCCGTGGACGCACAACCATTTCACGATCTGCGCCAGTGGCGCGATTCACGACGTCGTGGCTGACGAGGTCAAGGCGGCTGTAGATGGCTGGGACGAAGAACTGTAGGGTGATTGAACTTGATCCCGCACGGCGGGTCGAAATAGACGCACGGCACATTGCCAAATAGCCCCTCACGCTCCGCCAGGCTGGTCACCACCGTGAGTGAATTCCCCAGACTCATCCAGTTCGTCCAGTTCTGATCGTGCTGGTGGACGTCGGTCTTATCGGTCTTATCGGCCTCTTCGGGGATGCCGTAGACGTCGGCTAACAGGCCGAGCTGGTACCTCTTCTCCGCTGCCTTCTTGGCTGCACTCTGCTCCCCTGCAGACTGACGGAGCAACACGAAACATGGGAATTGGTTACGATGCTCCACTTCATGACTCCCCCCGGCGACTTCCCATCATGAGTTTTTCCGTTTTCATCGCCGCGTTCCTGCAATTTGCCACGACCATATGGGCTGTTCCTCCCGTGACGGCGATTGCCTTCACACCGGATAACTCCCAGGTCGTACTCGGCTCGCAGGCGGGTCTGGAGATTCGCTCGTGGCCTGGACTGGAGGTCGTCGCCACGCTGCCTACCGCATGGGACCATGTTCATGATTTGCGGTTTTCTCCGAATGGAAAAACGTTCCTCGTGGCGGGTGGATCGCCCTCTGACGAGGGGGGTGTCGAAGTGTGGAACTGGCCGGATCGCCAATCGTCAAAACGGTTCACCGCTCACGAGGATGTGGTCT
>JAPLOC010000650.1:0-5533 GCA_026692825.1 Planctomycetota bacterium
GGCGGCGATGCGGGCGTCGAGTTGTTCGGTCGCGTAGAGCGCCCGCTTGGTGGGAAAGTGGGCCGGCGCGATCTTCAGTCCGTACTCGGTGAGCGAGTGCAGAAATTGGCGTTTGCCAGTCCCGGTCAGCGCTTCCGATCGCAGTTCGTCGCGCAGTTCAAATTGCACGCCATTGGCACCACACTCCGCCGCGCGGCGCAGCGCGACACGCAACGGCTGTCCAAAAACACGGGTGGCGACGGCAAGAGGAAGTGAGGGAGGCATACGGGAGATGATAGAGTCCGCATTCCGGAATGACCATTCCCCTCCAGCTTCTGCTCCGGATGGACGCAACTCAAGATCAAGGACGTTATTTCCGCTTGATCAACGGCTCGTCGGCGTCGCTCTGGTCATCACCATCATCGACTTCAATCCCCGAGAGGATCGGCTGCGCCTCCACGTCGGTATCGGGTCGACGCGAGCGGCGCTCATTCCCACGCCCCCCACCGGGAGTCGCGAACGGACCCCGGCGGACCGGTTCGAATTGCAGTTTGAACGGTTTCGAAGTTTCTTCCCGCCGGGCACCATCCCGACGCAACGGATCGTCCCCCTCATCGTCGACCAGACGAGTGCGCGCTGTCTCGGCCGCAGACTTCGCGGGGTCGGCAGTTGGACGAGTCGACGCGTTCGCGGGGCCATCGGGAATCACGAGCGTCACCCCTTCCGGCAGATCGTCCACACTTCGCAACCGGTCACGGTTCGCCTGGTAGATCTCACGATAATGGCGCGGGGATCCGAGGTATTTCTCGGCGATTCGCGACAGCGTGTCCCCGGGCTGGATGGTGTGAGTGCGCGATCCTTTTTTGCCCGACGGGGTGTTTGGCGTCGAATTCGAACCGGCCGACGCCTGAAAGCCTGGCGCGGCGGTGTCGTTTGCAGATGTCGCGCCTGCGACAGTTTTCGACTTGGTCGGCTGCCAGTCTCGATTGTGCGCCGGGACGTCGGCCGCTGGCGGATCTTTACGCGGAGTGTGCCGAATGGGGTCGGTTTCCTCGTGCGGGGCGGGAAGCAGCGTCACCTCGTCGGTGGCGCGTTCTTCGGCCGCATCGAGCGCGGCTTCGGTTCCTGTGACCAGTTTTTTGGCGGTGTGGGAACGCGCCCCTTTGATTTTCCCCGGGGCGTCGTCACTGATGTCGTCAATGACCTTCAGATACGGGGCGCGGGGGGTGCCGGCGATTTCGACATCGATCTCGGCGACATTTTCGAGTTCAGGTGGTGCGACATCATCCGAATGCGAGTCCCGGCGGAAGAACATCGCTCCCACCAGACCCAGCAGCGCCAGTCCAACAGCCAGTCCCATTTTGTGATCAGGGTGCATCATCTCGCTCCTCTCGCAAGGCCGTCCGCGGCGGACGGCCGATCCATTCGAGGCTGACCGCGATGGGCCAATCTCCAATGTCAGATTGGCCTACGAGTCGCGGGAGAGCGGGCCTCTTGAGCGAAAACGAGCGAATTCAACCAAATCAGTTCGCACGACGCGACGGTTGTGCGGGTTGAGGCAAACATGAGGGTTGCGTGGGGGGTTGGGATGGAATCGAACGCCATTCCGGGTTGCGACCACCACAACTCGTTCCGAACCGGGATCTGTTACACTGTTCGCCATGCCAACCGCTCCAATCACCGCGACCCGCCGAAAGTTTCTGTGGGCGACGCTTCGCGCCGGCTGCGCGGGGCTGACCTTGGCCGACATTCTGCGATTGAAGGCGCAGGGAGCGGAGCAGGGGCTGCCATCGCGCGATACCGCAGTCATTCAAATCTGGCTGGGAGGGGGACCGAGTCAGTTCGAGACGTTTGATCCGAAACCGAACGCCCCCATTGAAGTGCGCGGCCCCTACGGTGCCATCGCCACCAAACTGCCCGGAGCGAACATCTGCGAGATGCTGCCATTGACCGCGCAGGTTCTCGACAAGACGGCGATCGTCCGGAGTTTCACACATCCGTTTGACGATCACTTCGGCGTCGCGCGTTGGTGTCTGGGGGGACGCCGGGAACAGGACAACAGCAATGGATACCCCTCATTGGGGGCGATCACATCCCGCTTTCGCGGTCCGCGACAGCCGGGCATGCCTCCTTACGTGCTGCTGAGCGAAGATCCGGTGATGCATTTTCATCTGTTCGATGCGAATGGGCCGGGTTATCTGGGCGTCGCGCATTCACCATTCACGGTGATGCATGATCCCTACGCCCTCGACTTTCAATTCGAACGATTACGCCGCGCCACCAGCAGCCTGGAACTGGCTGATGATATGACACTGGATCGAATCGGCGATCGCCAGTCGCTGCTGACCGGTCTCGATAAACTCCCGCGATTACTCGATTCGCAGTCGGGGCAACCGGGACTGGACCCGTTTGTGAAACTGGCGTTGGAACTCGTGACCAGCGCGAAAGCGCGGCGGGCGTTTGACCTCAACGAAGAGTCGGCGGCGACGCGAGAGCGTTACGGGCCACACCGCTGGGGACAGATGGCGCTGCTCGCGCGC
Source organism: Planctomycetota bacterium (assembly GCA_026692825.1). Lineage (GTDB taxonomy): Bacteria > Planctomycetota > Planctomycetia > Planctomycetales > Planctomycetaceae > UBA10511. The sequence continues at coordinate 2,520 of JAPLOC010000650.1, forward strand.
CGGCTGGTCGAATCGGGAGTGACGTTTGTCACGATCAACACCGCGCCCGACTGTCTGCGCTGGGACTGGCACGTGAGCATCACGCGTGAGAATCGCCCGCAGCCCGATCCGGGTGGACCGAACGTCGGAATGGAACACAGCGGGCCACCGCTGGACCGCGCACTGTCGGCTTTGATTTCCGATTTGACGGAACGCGATGGCTGCAAAAACGTGCTGCTGATTGTCTGGGGAGAGTTCGGACGGACCCCCAAGATCAACGCCACCGGGGGACGTGACCATTGGCCGCCGCTGGGTACGGTGCTGTTCGCCGGGGGTGGGCTGAAAATGGGGCAGGTGATCGGAGCCTCAAGCCGCGATGGCAGCACCCCCGCCGACAGACCGATTGGCCCCAACGATGTCCTGGCGACGCTCTACAAGCACCTCGGGATCGATCGGAACCAGAACGCGATCAACTACCAGGGTCGGCCGATCCCGCTGCAACCTGAAGGGAAACCGATCGAGGAGTTGTTTTAGTGGCTCACCGCGCGGACCGTCGAATTGCCTGATCCCAGAAACGACGCGTTCCAATGCCCCGGGCCATTCAGTCCCGCGACATACACCAGCAACCTCTGGTCGATGTCCGGTGAGACCGCCACCAAGCGCTCCCGCAACGGGCCGGGTTCGGGATTCGTCCTTAGTTCCTGCAGATATTCCAGCAGAACCATCCGCGTGTCGGGGGAGGAATGCAGCATGAAATGCACCCAAGCCCACGCCTCGCGATAGTCGGCCCGCTTCATGTCCTGAACCTGCTCCAGATACTCCAGTCTCGCGAGATCCGGACGCCACGCGCCACGCTGAACTCCCACCACCAGCAACTGCGCGTGTTCGTTGTTCACCTGGCCCGGTAGCGCACCGCCAACTTCAAAATACTCGGCCAATCCCTCGTCGAGCCACAACGGCACATTCGTCAGGCCGGCATGCAGCAGCCCATGGGTGTACTCGTGACGCAGGTCTTCCTGAATCTGATCGCCCCACCACGTATAGACCGACAGATCTTTGCCGTAGGTCTCCATGAAATACGCCCGTCGCGACGGGAAGTTGGGGAACTTGGTCTGCAGGTATTGGGTGTATTCCAGTTCATTCGCGAATAGATACACCACGACCGGCTTGGTTCCCAACGGCAGATCCAGCGTCTCGGAAATCTGCATCCGCAGTCGCTTGAGGTCGGTGATGACCGGGTGATCGCGTTCGATTTTGAAATCGCTGACCACCTGCAACTGCTCTGCTTTGAGCAGATTGTTCGATGGCAGCGCGATCCGTTGCGTGTGCTTCGTCCCCGCACAGCCACTGGCGAGCGCCAGAAGCATCGCGCATGCGGCGCGACGGTTCATTCGCGACGGAACCAGAGGCTGGCTCTCGTGCGGATGCTGTGGGGCGGCGGATGGCGACGAGGTGAACACGTGGTTGAAGACTCCCAACCGTAGATTCGGAAAAACCGGCAACGTCACACTAGGAAATCGGACGACCTCGCCGGGCGTTCTGAACCTTCTTCTTCTCTCCGGACCTCTCCACCAGCCTCCACCAGACTCTCCAGTCCTCCCCACTTCCGGCCAGATAGTACTTCAGGAATCGCAGCCTCGTCGTTTGGGAATCGACGCCCTGGACCTGGCAGCTTACCGCCAGGCGAGACAGGTTTTGGACCGCACGGTGGCGGGGAAGCCGCTTCCAGGATCGAACACCGTCCAGGTCAAGCAACCAGACCCGCGATTCATTGAGGTCATTGGAAACCAGCAGGTTCGCGAGTTTCAGGTCGCGGTGGTCGAACCCGCAGTTGTGCAGCCGGCGAAGTTGCCCCGCGAGTCGCTTGGATTTGCTGTTCAACCACTCCTGCTGGCTGGAAGTTGGCAGGCCGGGCAGAACTTCTTGGATGAATTGCTGTGCCGTCTGAGTATTGCCGATCCACTCGGTCGCGAGATAGCCGCGAATTCCGCGCGAGGTGCGGGTCTCGACACAAAACAGAGGTCGCGGAGTGTCGATTCCCCGGCGTCGTAACGCATGGCCCATTTCCCACGACCGGCGAACCAGTGACCACCGTCCCCGCGATAGAATCCGGGCCACCCAGCGTTTGGAAATGACCGACTTCACGCAGGCGGCGATCGGACCGGCGGGACTGGGGAGCTGTGCCAGCGCCACCCGGCAACGAGCTGTTTGCTTGCAGTACCGCTTGACGGCGTCGGCGGCGAACAGTTGTTCCGGTGACGCGGCGATTTCCCGCAGCCAATCCATCGGCAACGTCGCCAGTCCACGCAGACGATGGGCTCCCTCCTGAAGAATCCGCACGTGGCGGTTTCCCCGAGCCCACGCACGGTCGGCTCGACGCCAACCGGCGATCGCCCGGTCGGCCAAGAGAGTTTCGAGCCGAATCAGACGTTCGTACTCCACCGCCCGGGCGTCGAGTGTCCCTGGTTCGGGAGGCCATCCCAACGTGCAGGCTAGTAACTCTGTTGACGAGTGTGGGGCGACTTCACTCGACCGCAGCGTGAATTCCGACTGATAGGCCCGCCAGAATCGCAGCCGATCACTGCGTGTGGTCTGGCCCACAAACGTCTGATGCAGTGTCGCCAGTGCGTGCCAGCGATCTGCCTCGCAAATGGCGAAAACCACACGCAGAGCCTGGAGGTCAATCAGAGTGAGAAGCGGCGAACCGCCGGACGTCGCACCGACGAGCAGATTTCCCGCGTGCAAATCCCGATGGTCTCCGCCCAGTGAGTGCAACCGGCCCAGGAATGTTCCGCAGGCGCGGATCAGTTCGTGGCGTCGCGTCGGCCGGTGAATTATGGCCGGGACCAGCTTTGGCAAATCGTCGAGCGGAACCGCGTCGCGGACGGCGTGCGACAGAAGCAGACTTTCGCAGACCGAGCCGTGTCGTCGGATTGTTCCAACGGCGATTGGGCGAAATGTGGTCACACCCCGCTGATTCAATTCGTTCGCGACATCCCGCTCGTGTTCGGCCCGGGTGGTTCGGAACAGATGTT
>JAPLOC010000650.1:5569-10031 GCA_026692825.1 Planctomycetota bacterium
CCCGGTGGGATGGAAGTGCTTGAGATAGAACTCACCGGCTGCGGACTGGATGCGGTAGACGGTCCGATGGGATCCCGTCTTGACGATCGAAACCTGTCCTTGGCGAACTGCGGCGACCCAGGCTGAGGGCGGCAGGAACCCGCAGGCCGACTGAGCCTCTCCTGGCTCAACCTGCCAGGCGATCTGCGGCCAGAGCGATTCCAAAGGCGTGGCACGCCCCACAGGCGCAGCCCCGCCCCTGCGCGCCGGTGCGACTTTCGAAGGTGTCAGCAAACGCATGAAGTCGAACACTCCCTCTGGCGAGCGGGGCGGCGTAAGCCCCCTGTCAACGACGACACCGCCGACCAGAACACTTCCGTAATGGCCACTACTTCTCTCGGTTTCCAGAGAGATCGGCTTAAACCAACTGGGGGGAATGGGCACCGATTCGCTCGTTTCGATGACGTCATTCCGTTTGGCGACCAACAGGTTGCGAACGAGTTTGGGATGACCGGCCCACTCCTTGGGGGACCAGCCGCGGACATCGACGTACGCGTCGCGCCAGTCTGACGCCTGTTTCCGCACGAGTTCCACCCCTTTCGGAGTCCGGACAATATGGAACTCGTAGGCCATGATGACGAGTACGCCACCCAGGGCGACCGACAACAAGAACGCCATCAGTTTGCGCATGGGGCTCGCATCCGTGCGATGAACAGTACGGACTTTCCTCGGGACAAGCCGGGTCGGCCGCCTGGAAAGGGGGGCGGGATTCTGCCCGATTTCGCCAGTCTGGTAAAGGGGATTTCCGGAGCCCCCGGGAACCCCAGGAAACAAGACATCGCGAAACAGGGTACTGCGGTGGTCCCCTCTGTGGATCAGCGGTGGCTCCCCACACAATGACGGCCGCACAGGTACGTGGTACGGGTCTGTCTGGTTGTTCCACTTGTAGCGATCGCACGCGACGTACCGGTTGGCGGCCGCTTCGCAGCGGTCATTTTCTCGGATCCACCGGCCTTCCGGGCACCTTCGGAGAGATTTGCCCGAATTCTCCAGGCGGTACAGTTTGACCAGCGCGTGACGTCTGTAACGGATTCGCGGCCCGCAAAATCCTCCTCACCCGAACGACCCGCAGGAGCGGAATATCCGGCCCCCGTATTGACGTAACTTCCAGTGCAAATAGCAACTTAGGGCATTCAAGGCCAATCCGATTTCGGGCCGATCATTGGGGTCAGTCCTGCTCTTCCGACTCACTCGAATGTGTCGGAAACAAGGATCATCGGAGTTACCGAGGATCTACTCGGGCTGGGGATCAGCCCGACGGTACCGATGAGTCTGGTCGCACGTGGTTTCCCACCACGTCTGGCCGACCAGTAATCAAGGGAAGGAGACTCTGTCACATGAAATGGACCAAACTCTGTGGAGCCGTGCTGGCAATGTTGGGGCTTGTGGGGTCGGCGAACGCCGGAACCTGCGCTCCCCTGGGAGGCCACGGGGCTGACAAGGGGTGCGGTTGCGCTCCCGCCTATCAGCCTTGCACCAGCAAGCCTGTCATCTGCCGGCCGAATCATCGGAACGTCTGCACCTACCAGCGCTCCTGCTCGAAGCAGGCGTGCGGGTCGTGTGCGCCAACCAGCGGAAGCTGCGGAACCAACGGCGCGGGCTGTGGTTCCAACGGAGCCGGTTGCGGATCGAATGGAGCCGCTTGCGTCGCCAAGGCGGCGAGCTGCGACAAGGGTTGCGGCAAGGGCTGGAGCCTGTTTGGCTGTGGCCCCAAGAAGTCGTGCGACAAGGGCTGCGGATCCCGTTGCGTGAAGCCGTGTGCCGCCAAGTGCGCGCCGGCCGCCGACCCGGGCTGTGCCGCTCCCGCCAAGTGCGCCCCCGTCGCTGACCCCGGTTGCGCCGCTCCCGCCCGGTGCGCCAAGGTCGCTGACCCCGGCTGTGCCGCCCCCGCGAAATGTGCCCCGGTCGCTGACCCTGGATGCGCCGCTCCCGCGAAGTGTGCCAAAGTCGCTGACCCCGGTTGCGCCGCCCCCGCCCGGTGTGCCAAGGTTGCTGACCCCGGCTGTGCCGCTCCCGCCCCCGCGAAAGCGTGCGACGCCGGAGCCACCAAGGCGACCCGTTGCTGCGTCTCGAACGCCGCTGAAGTCGCTCAACTGATCTACGAATCGCAGACTGGCTGCTACGCCCGCAATCGTCGCCGTGCCCTGATTAAGCTGGGCCGGTTCGAATGTGCCTGCAATCCCGAAATCATGTGCGCTTTCGCTCACGCTCTGAACGACTGCGACGAACACGTCCGTAAGGAAGCCGCTCAGCAGATTCACAAGCAGACCCGCAAGAACACCTGCTGCTGCTCGCAGACGGTTGTCGCCGCCCTGACCAACGCCCTGGCCGACTGCGACCGTGGTGTGCGTCGGGCCGCGGAACGGGCTCTCGAATCGTGCGGCTACGAAGTGAAGAACTGCCACGAATCGAAGTGCTGCCCGCCCGCCAACCGGTGCGTCGCCGCCGCCACGAACTGCGCTCCGTCGGCCGCTGCGACGATCGCTCCCTCGGCGTCCCCCTACGCTCCCCCCGCGACGGAAGCCGCTCCCGCGGTGGACGCCCCGGCTGACGAGACCCTCGCTCCGGCTCCCGCCGAAGCGGAACCGGCCGCTTACTTCCCCTCGCGGCTGAAGACCCAGAACAAGGCCAAGAAGAGCGGACTCGCGAACCTGTTCGGTCTGCGAAGCTAATCAACCGAAGCCTGTGAAGTTGACTTCAGGCCGACCGCAATCGACTGAAATCAAGCGAATCACGACCCCCGATGGAATTGTTCCGTCGGGGGTCGTTTCGTTTTGAGCAATGACCGAATTCACCACCAGTCGATCCCAAGTTTTGGATTTTTGTCGCGGCACCGTTTTACTGCCTGTTCGGTGATCCGGGTGTGGCGCAACGTCAGTACTTTCAGCCCCGTCGCACGCGCGAGCGAGTCCAATCCTGAATCGCCAATTGGTGCGTTATCGATCAGCAGAAACTTGAGATTGGGAATCGAGCCCAGCGACTCACAGCAGGTGTCCGTGATGCCGTTCAATCGTTCGAGTCGGAGTCGTTCCAGTTGACCGTGCCGCGCAAACGCCTCGATCCCCACATCGGTTGCCGGTCCGTCTTCGATTGCCAGGGAGACGAGTTGTTTGACTGAGGCCAGGTGGACCAGAGTTTCGTCGTTGGGTGAAACACAAGTCAAATGGATTTCGACAGTGTCCGGGAGCATTTTGAGGTTGTCGACGGTCCGCACCGAGGCGTCGAGCGGATCCAAATGCAATGCCATCAGGTGCTTCAGCAGGTGGATTCGCTGAATTGCTCCCTCAGTGATTCCCACGTGATACAGCCGCAGGTGCGTCAACGCATCGAGTTGTGCCAGTTGAGCGATTTCCCGTTCCGAAATCCGCACCCGGGAAATCGACAGTGCCTGTAACGACTTCGCCCGGCGCAGCGGACCAAAATTCAATTCCCGGAGTGGACGGGCGCGTCCTGACATGTCTGACTCACTCAGAATGAGCCAGAGTCGATGGAGTCTTGAATTCTCGCTCAACAGCCGCAGGTTCTCGTCGGTGATCGAACTCCCACTCAGGGAGACATCAGAACATCCTGGAAGACGGACAATCCAGTTCAGGAGTTCGGGATCGGTATCTTCCCCGATTGGAGTCCGGCCGACGATGTCTTCACCAATTGAAGTCCGGCCGACGATTTGTGGAAAAAGAACAAGATTGTGATCCTGTAACCAGATTCTCACCCGATCCGGGACGCCCCGACTCGTCACGTACGCCAAGTGACGTTCGGATTCTGAATTTCGGGCGATCAAACGACGGTACATCCGGTTGTCGTACAGTATTCCCCATGCCAACCACCCCGAGCCGACCGCCAGCGCCAGCAGGAAGAGCATCAGCCCTCGCACCGGGATTGGTCGACGATCGTCGATCCTCCGGAGGCGGCTCCAGAGTGTTCGTGGCCACCTCAGTCCGCACATGGTTTTCTCATCAGACTGCTTTAGAGCCAAATTGTTGTTCACGGTCAACTCCCGCCGCACGCCAGGAGAGACGGCCATTTCCTGACACCCGCTATTGATGCGACGGACCCTTCGGTTTGTTCATCGGAATGCAATCGGCCACCGAAATTCGCCAGTACCGTCCGTTCCCTTCGAACCGCACGGTGGGATACGCGACGCGTGGCGCGGTATATTCTACCCGCTTCAGACCCGGAGATGCACATTCTCTTTCCAGGCGTCCTATGTCCTTCCTCGCACTCACTCGCGACGTTTTCCCTGCACGGGGGCTGTGGACATTTTGTGTCGCCGCCGTGTTCTCGCTGATGGTGATGGTTCCGTTGTCGGTGGCCCAGGTTCCCAATGTCGATGGCCACGCCGACTATGTTCCCGACCCGGTCGCGGTGCGGCGCTGCGGACCGGCGTGGCGTTATCCGCAGGATGGCTGGATTGTCCTGCATA
>JAPLOC010000651.1:0-2560 GCA_026692825.1 Planctomycetota bacterium
AGCAAGCCCGTGGGATCAATCTGAACAATGCCGGCCGGATCGGACGCGAAGCTGACCTTACGCGTGTGATCGCGGAACTGCCCGGAACTGTAAACGCCGGTCACAAACAACTGTTGGCGGGCGTCGCGTCCACGAACTGTGACCCCTTGATCGCCCAAGTTGGGTTCAACCCGCAGGGCGGTCAACTGACCAGGATCGCCCAAACCTTTCGGTTTGACAGGCTCCGCCGCAAACACTGGCGAGGCCATCACGCCAGCCAAGGCGATCACGGCACTCAATTTCCAGGACTGGAACATCGCGTGTACTCCGGGTTGGAAGGAATTCCGTTTCGGGCAGGCGCTGCCGACTCGACGCTCTGGGAGCAAACCTCCCACTCGCGCCAAACCGTCAGCGTGTCGGAAGCGTCTTTCGTAAACGCCTCGGTGTGGTGCGACGGCGGGACCGCCGCACGGACGCATCTATTCCAGCATATCCATCGGGGGAACCGTTGGCAATCTTCTGGATTGACAGGGGATCATATCAGCGGTGGCTTGTGTGTCAAGCGGGTGAACTCGGTGGTATGATCACCCCGTTCGTTCCAGCTCGGGAACCCTTTGCCAATTCGCCATGCAGCTCAACCGTCGCACTCTATTGAAAGCCGCCGGCGTTTCGTTGGCGTTGCCGTGGCTTGAGTCGTTCTCGCGCGGGGCGCAGGTGTCGGCGACGCCGCGGCGGATGGTGTGTGTCTGCACGCCGCTGGGATTGCACCCTCCGCAGTTTTTTCCCGAGACCGCCGGGCGAGATTACGTTCCGACGTCGCACCTGGAGATCCTGAAAGATTTCCGCGACGACGTCACGGTCATCTCCGGGTTGTCGCATCCGGAAGTCGGGCCATCGCATGACTCGATCTTCAGCTTCCTGACGGCGGCCCCGCATCCCGAAATTCGCGGGGGATTCCGGAACAGCATTTCTCTCGATCAGTTCGCTGCCGAGAAAATTGGTCTCGAAACCCGCCATCCGAGCCTGGTGCTTTCGTGTGAAGGGTTCAGTTTGTCGTGGACTCGCAGCGGTGCGATTGTTCCCTCCGACATCTTTCCATCGCGCGTGTTCGCGAGGCTGTTTCTCGAGGGGCGACCCGAGGAAGTCGCGGCGCAGACGCACAGGCTGCGTGCGGGTCAGAGCATTCTGGACACGGTTCGCGGCCAGTCGAAACAGGTCGAGCGGGGCGTTTCGACCGACGATCGGGCAAAGCTGGATGAATACTTCACCAGCGTGCGGGAACTCGAACAGCGCCTGGCGCGGGCGGAAGAATGGTCGAGAAAGCCCAAGCCCAAAGTGGAAGCGGCTCCCCCCGTCGACAGCCCGAATGGTGCCGACTTGGTAGGCCGCGCTCGCCTGATGTTCGATCTGACGCATCTGGCGCTTCAGACCGACTCGACCCGGCTGGTCACGTTACTTCTTCTGGGAACCAGCGCGGTGCCACCCATCGAAGGGGTGAACATGGGACACCACGACCTGTCGCACCATGGTCAAGATCCCGGAAAGATCAAACAGTTGCTGGCGGTCGAGCGGGCGAAACTGGTGGCGCTCGCCGAGTTTCTCAAGAAACTGAAGACGACCGAAGAGGCCGGCGGAACGCTGCTCGACACAACGACCGTGTTCTTCAGCAGCAATCTGGGAAACGCCAGCACGCATTCGACCAAGAACCTGCCGATCCTGCTCGCAGGGGGCGGTTTCCGCCATGGCCAGCATCTGGCGTTTCACCCCGATAATCCGCCCCCGCTCTCGAATCTTTACGTTAGCATGCTGCAGCGGCTGGGGATTCCCGCCGAGCAGTTTGGATCAAGCACCGGGACGCTGACTGGGCTGGAGTTCGCGGGTTGAGATTCCGGGTCACTCGACCAACGAATACATGCCACTGCCGGCATGTTTCAGCTTGCCCTGCTTGACTAGCTCTTCCCACACCGCACGCGGGTATTGATTCGGGGGCACGATCCCCACAATTCCCCAGCCCGCTCCGCCGCTCATCGGCCCGACGCCGATTTTGGATTCCGCGTCGAGTCGTGTCAGTTTCAGCCGCTTCTTAAACGCCTTGAGGGCGAGCTTGAGTTGCTCGGGAGGGATACCGCCGTCGGCGGTAGGGGCGGAATCGGGGGGCGTCATGTGAGGTTCCTTCGACGGGATCGTGGCGCTCGCAGCAAGAATTCGGATCATACTACAGGCAACCGCAAGTCGGCTCCACAGATGAGATGTGAGACGTCGCGAGGCTCAAAAAAGCCGTTCAGGATCAACACCATGATTTGGCGCTGCGCGCGACATGTGGTGCAGAGGAACCGGCAGCAAGTGTGCGTAGAATGGGATTTATTCCACGCGATTCCCGCCAGGTGTTCCGCGCGAGCCTGTTCTCCTGGAAGCTTCGAAGTCGCGTTCTGCGCCGTGTGGTGAGCAAAAATTCTGACCGAACTGCGGAATGTGGTTGTCCGGCTCTGAAAGTGAGTACGAACGACGGAAAGAATTAGACAGGATGAAAGGGATGAACAGGATGGAGTTGCTCGCCATTCCTGCTCTCTCGATGAGTGGC
>JAPLOC010000651.1:2595-10394 GCA_026692825.1 Planctomycetota bacterium
TGCTCGCCATTCCTGCTCTCTCGATGAGTGGCTGAATTAGAAAAAACTCGAATCCCCTTGATCGACAGTCGCCTCAGCAATCCTGTCCATCCTCTTCATCCCTTTCATCCTGTCTAAAAATCGCACCTGCCGTGCGACATCGGGAGTAGCCGTGTTGAACTGCGTGCAACCCAATCGGGATGCGAAAGCGGTTTCGCCCAGCAAGTTGTCATTCCTCCGCGGAATCGTCGTTATTCGCCATCACTGGCAGCCGATTTGCCGGTCTCCATCCTTCTTCCTTGCGCTTCCAACTTGCCTGCGCCGAATTGAGAAACACGTCGACGTGTTGAATCTCAGACAGTGGCAATCGGAGATTTTCGAAGCGGGTTTCGACGACGAAACCTTTGGGATGCATTTTGGAAGCGGCGGTGTCGAGATAGTCACTCACTCCCTCGCGTTCCCACTCACGTGACAGTGTGCGGGTCACACCCGTTCGCAGGTGAACCTGCGAGCCGTCGACCTTCAGCACTGTCGCCGTGATCACGCGAACCGGGTCGGCGTCGGTGGTCGTGATCACACAGCGCGACCCCTGTGGCATCGCGTCGGCCTGATCGCCGCGCAGGGTGTAATCGGGCGGTCGCGGGGAGACCTGACCCCGGGCCGCCGCCGTCAGATGTTCCGCGGCGTCCTGCCGGTTCTGGACCACTGGGGCGGTCGCGCATCCGACTCCCGTCACGGCCATTAGAAGCCAAAACAGCAGTTTCGGACTGTTCATCGGGGCACACCGGGGATGACAAAGGGGAGGGACAACGCGGAATGCGCCGGCCAGATCTGACGGCGTGATTCTTCGGAGTGAACGCAGGGAGGGAGTCTCGGAGGGGGCGGTGTGCTATCACAAAACCCACTGGACGGCAATACAAAACCTGAGATTGCCCCTATCCCCGGTTTGGCCCTATGATGCAATCCCCGCCAATGCCTCCGTCACCCCCCGCACCGCTTTCCACCCTCGACGAACCGTCGATTTACACCCGTGATTTCTGGCTCGCCTACGCAGCCAATCTCGCGCTGGTGGCGGCCAATTCGCTCACGTTTCGGTTCGCCGACTATGTTGAGTACTTTGGCGGAACGAAAGCGCTCACCGGCTGGATCGTGCAAAGCGGGTTGATTGCCGCCATTCTGTTTCGACTGGTGCTGGGACGGGCGATCGATCGCTACGGTCCGCGGAGAGTGTGGCTGGCGTCGGCGGTGGTGTTCATCGTCGGTTGTGTCTCGCACCTGGCTGCCGACCGGATTTCGCCCCTCCTCTGGTTCGCCAGAATCTCGCAACAGCTCAGTGTCGCCGGCATGTTCACCTGCGGCATTGTGAACATCCAGGACCAGGTTCCCGCGCATCGCCGGACGGAGGTCATTGGCAGTCTCGGCAGCAGCGGGTTCATCGGGACCATTCTGGGAACCAATTTGGGCGACCTGATTTTCTCGTGGTTCCCACAGGGACAGTTTCCCTTTCTCTGCGTGTTCGGCGGAACTCTGGTTGGCGGTCTGTTGCATACACTGTTCGTTTTGGAACTGACCCGGCACGAACACCATGTGGCTCCCGAGCAGTTCGTTGGTCCGCTGCGGCTGCTATTCCGTTATTGGCCCGGTCCGGTGACCCTCGTCTCGTTGGCGATGGGGACCAGTTTCGCGGTCACGACCGTGTTTCTCAGTCGGTATGCTTCCGCGATGGGACTGCGCGGGATTGCCATGTTCTTCCTGCCGTACTCGGTGACAGCATTTTTTTGTCGCTGGCTGTTTCGAGAGTGGGGAACAAAGCTGGGGCGGCACAAGATGGTGCTGTGGGGGCTGGCGGGACTGACCGTGGGTCAGGCGACGTTCCTGCTGGTGACCTCGGATGCGTGGTTCACACTCCCCGGGTCGGTCTGTGGCTTCGGGCATGCGCTGCTGTTTCCCGCAGTCATATCCATTGGTGCGGGCCGGTTTCCGACGGAGTATCGTGGAACCGGGACAACGTTGATTCTGGGCTTCCAGGAAATCGGACTGGCGGTCGCGGCCCCGGTCCTGGGAACCGTGATCGACTGGGGGAACAAATTCGGTGTCGATGGGAACCGGGCGACCTTTGGCTACAGCCTGATGTTCGTCGGCTCGGCCTCCGTCGCCTGCCTCGCAGCATGTATCTACGGGCTGACGGCGGCACGCCACCCCGATCGCGACCCGGTGCTGACTCCCCTGGCCAACCTGGCCTCCAGTGAAATCGAGGCGGAATCGGACGGGGGCGATATGATCGTGGTGACGGCGGAATAGTCGCAACGCGTCCTGGAATACGACATCCGTCAGGAGACGCCATTCGGCTCGCGGGCGGTGAGTATTCTCTCAAAAAATGGGATCCCGGGAAGATCCAACCGGTCAATCGCCCCGTTTCAACGGAATGCCGGTGGGGCTCGGGAGAGAATCCTTCCGGGGTCCGAACGCTGGCGGGCCTAGTCGCCGGGGCCTATATTGTCGGCTTGAACCCATCTCGACGGTTTCTCCGGGAGTTTTCGCAGCGATGTCCACAGTCAGTTCCGCAGGAGCGAAAGAGGCGCAGCCGAAGTCGATCTACCTCGTTTCGTACCCGAAGATCGTGTTCTTGTACCCGACCATGATCGCGGCGTTGATCGCCGGGATCTACATGTCGTTCGTCCCAACTCCGGAACCGGCCGCTCCGCCGGCGGCTTCAGCCACGGCAGGGGAGGGGGGGGCGGCAGAAGCCCCCGCTGTGGCCTCCGCCGCCGAACCGCGAGCCGACGTCTACATCGTGGGTTCGGCATTCCTGTTGGTGTTCTCGCTGAACCTGATCGTTTTCGCGTTTGACTTCCCGCGAACGACATCGCTGACGCTGTTCTTCTTCATCGCCGCCGCGGTCATGGGGGTGCTGCTGCTGTTCCGGTTCAATGAAGACATTCTGCCGGTTCTCACCCGGATGCTGAAGGCGTATCAGCCCTTGGCGAATCCGACGTTCTATTTTTCGATTTTCGGCGTCATCGCGACAATTCTGCTGGTGGTGTTCATCAACGTGCAGTTCGATTACTGGGAAGTCGCCCCGAACGAACTGTTGCATCACCACGGATTCCTGAGCAACCTCGAGCGGTTCTCGGCCCCGTCGCTGAAAATCGACAAAGAAATTACCGACATCTTCGAGTTCTTTCTGCTGCGGTCGGGGAGGCTGATTCTGCATCCCAGCAACGAACCCCGTGCGTTCGTGCTGGAGAACGTGATGAACATCACCCGCAAAGAGGCGCAGTTGACCAAAATGCTCGGTGCGCTGCAGGTGCAAATGCGGCCCCCGCAAGCGAACGAATAATCTCTCTTGGAATTTCCGGTCCTTCGTTTCCATAGATCCACTTCGAGGAGTTTCTCCCATGCGGACCCCCCGTTCCCGGTTGTTTCTCTGTCTGGCCCTCATCCTCTCGGCCGGCGCGTTCTCCTTCGCCGCCGACGAAAAGAAATCGGACGACGGCTGGGTGACCCTCTTCGACGGCAAAGACCTCAAGGGCTGGAAGGCGAGCGAGGGCGTGGAGTGGAAGATTGAAGACGGTTTGATTGTCACCCCCCCAAAACGGTCACACCTCTTCACCGACGCCGAGTACAAGAATTTCGAATTCAAGGCCGACGTGATGACCACCAAGGGAAGCAACTCGGGAATCTACTTCCACACCAAGTACGAAGACACCTTCCCGAACAACGGGATGGAGTGCCAGGTGAATCAGACGCATGGCGATCCGGTGAAGAGCGGCAGCCTGTACAACATCGTCAAGCGGTTCGAGACCCCCGCGAAGGACGATGAATGGTACACGCAGCACATCATCGTCAAAGGCAAGTCGATCACGATCAAGATCAACGACAAAGTGCTGTACGAATTCGTGGAACCCGAAGGGGTCACCGGTGGCCGTCGGCTGGGCAAAGGGAGCTTCGCGCTGCAGGCTCACGACCCGAAGAGCGTTGTGAAGTACAAGAACATCATGGTCAAGCCGCTCGCCGACTGATGGGTGAATCGGTTGATGGAGTCTGAAAAACAGGCGTCAGCACGACTTGGTGCTGACGCCTGTTGTGTTACGTAGGGGTCTTTATCCGAAAGACGTCCCCGTTGTGCCCCCGCCGGCAAGACAGCGCACTGTGGGCTGCGCACGGACTCACAACAAAACACCCGTATCCGATTTGTACTCCGCACGCCGTCAAATCAGACGATTCGCGTCCCCAGACCCCATCCACCTCGTGTGGGTTGGTGAATGAGATCCTCGCTCGGTCAGACAAGATCGGCGTCAAACGGAACCCATCCGGATCGCAAAGCGATTGATCGTCAATTGGCGCAAGAAACGCAAAACGCATTCATGCCTCGCAAAGAGCGTGACATCGCCGGTGGCACCCGTTGACTTGGTTACCGACGTCGTATGTGGCAGACAGAGCGAAGATCTGATTCACCAATCCACACGAGGTGGATGGGGTCTGGACTGCGCAACGTGGTTTAAGGCTAGCCATCGATCTTTCTCCCCATCCGCTCAAGGCGGATGGGGCCGTCGCCAATACCAGCCGACAACCGGCTTTCCCACGACCCCATCCGGCTCAAGTGCGATGTCGCGTTTTCGGCCGCGTCGAGTATCGAACAGCGATTCGCTCCCCCGCTGGGACCGTGCGGCATCCGATTCATCTTGCGACGGGCGGCTCGCTTGTGAGGTTGCGCCAGCCCAGAGTGCGTTGTGCGAAGGAGAACGCACATCGGGCCGCGCACTCAGAGAGTGCGGACTACATTACTCCGGATGCAGGTCACGCAATTCGCGGGAATACCACGGATACGGTGGCAGAACCCCGTAGGGGGCGCCGGCTGCCGGGTCGAGTGTGTACTGCGGAGTCGGCTGCATCTTTTCATCACGGACACCCGACCAGAACCCGTTGTCGTCGAGCTGCAGCAGTTCCAGATCCAGGAAGAACTGGATGCGGTTGACGATGTAACCCAGGTGGTTGTCGGCGACCCCTCCCACCGCCAGTCGGAACGCGTCCTGGGCTTCCAGAAAGTCGCGGGCCGCGACCCCGGGGAAGCCGAGCGCGAGTTCGAGTTGCGTGCTGTTGACACGTTCGTTGGCGAGTGCCGCGCTGGCGATGCCGATCTGAAACTGATTCCGTGCCAGGGCCAGATTTCGTAAATCGTCGCGGACCGCGAGTTTGATGCTGTCTTCCTGCTGCATCACGTTACGCCGGCCCACCTGGTAGTTGATCTGCGCGATCCGGTAGATGTTCCGCTGCTGCTGCCGATTGAATGGCAGGTCGAGCGACAGTCGCAACTCAGTCCGGGCCGAGTCGAACTTCGTGTCGTAGGGACCGAAGGAATCGGTTCCCAACACTTCCGTCGCCTGCAGGTTCAGCACCGATCGCAAATCGTCGGCGGCGAGTTTCACCGACCGGCGGGCGTCGGCGAGTTCCCCGCGGCGGTTCATGAGATCGAGCCGCAGCGCCAGGCCGGTCAGCATCGCGTCGTCGAGTTCAATCGCGACCGGGGTCAGCGCGGTCGACTCGTCGGCGAGCAACGCCTCGGCCGGTCCCAAAACGCGATCGACCAGTTCCATCAGCTTTTGCTGGCGTTCTTCTTCGGTGGCGGGGAGTTCCACTCCGCCCGGGAGGCGGTCGGCGAGTGCCAGCAGTTCTTCCCCCTGCTGTTGCAACCGGGCCGACACCTTTTCCAACGCCGGCAGATCTTCGAGTTGCGCCGAGTCGAGCGTGTCGGCGAGTTTCGCTCGCAATGCCAGGAGATTGGCCTGAAATTTTAGCAACCGATTGCTCAGTTCCCGTTGTGCTTCGTTGTCGGCGGTTCGCAGCGTGGCGGCCGCCAGGTGTTGTTCGATCTGCCGGCTCTGGGCGTCGAGAAGCTCCAGTCGCCTTTGGATCAGGCGGACGGCCGCTGGCTCTACGGCCGACTCAACCTCCGTCAGGCCCCGGCGCTGCGCTTCGACCGCGAGCCGAGCGTCGGCGAGGGCGAGTTGCGCACCCAGATGATCGAGTTCTTCAAACACGATGGCCCCTGGCGCGCCTCGTCGGGTCTTCTGCCACTGTGCGATTCGCTGATGCAGCACCACCGCCGCGTTGACCAGCAGCGTGATCTGCGGGGTTTTGCCTCCCCGTTCGTCGAGCAGCCGCTCGCGCGTTCTGCGGACCGCTTCGGCCGCGACGGCTGTTTCATCGCGACTGGTCACATCCTCCAGTTCGGTGAGATCGACCCGCATCGGCAGCTCGATGGGTAATCCCAGATCAAACTTCAAACGATCGAGCAGTCGTTCCAACGCCACCCCAGCCGTGATCAGTCGGCTGCGCCCGGCGAGCATGTTCTGCTCAATCTGTTCGGTCTGAATTCGCGACCGCAGCCCCGCCTCCAGTTCAATCAGCGCCTGTTTGTGCGCACCCGAAAGGGAGAAGTAGTTCTGCGATTCAATGGCGATCTGCCGGTACGATCGCAGGATCTGATAGTACTCGGTCGCCAGTTGAACGAAGAAGGTCTTGCGGAATCGCAGATAGGTTCGGGCGGCATACACCAGATTGCGTTCCGCCCGGGTCAACGGTTCAAACCGGATGTCCCGCTGAATCAGTGGTTGCGTGATGTCGAACACCAGTTGCGACGAGATGTCGGCGGCGAAACCGTTGGGGCCGTTGAACGTGAGCAGCACATTGTTGGCGAGACGTCCGACAAATGTGCCCCCCGAGACCATCAACTGGTCGACTTCGCCATTCGCGGTGGTCCGCAGGTCGGCGACGTAGTTTCCATCGAGGTTGATATTGCGGTGCAGGATGTCGCCACCGTTACCGAAGGGGGTGAACTTCAGCAGGTAGGCGAATTGTTCGAGCGAAACCGAGAGAGCCGCCTTGTAGATAGTTTCTTTCTGGGTCTGAAGTTCTCGACTGTTGAGCAGTCCCAGTTCGACGATGTTTTCCAGGGTCAGGCCGCGCCCGTTGGGGCTGAGTTCGTCACCTGCGGACTGGCCGAAACTCCGTTCATATTCCGCCGCCAGTTGGCGAAACTCGAGCATGCGCGACTGGCACGAGAGGGGGAGCGCATTCCACTGGGCCGGGGAGACCTGGCTTGCGGTGGGTTCCGGGGCGACGAGGGACCGATCGGGATCCTCGACTGCGGATGCGTCAGGTTGACCCCCCACGAGGACGATGTCTTTGTTCTTTGACTTCGACGGTTTGTCGGATTGCGCACGGTCGGTGCTGGACGAACTGGTGCGACTTTTCGGGTGGAGGGAATCTTGTTTTCGGACGCGAACAGCCGCCGCGTCGGGGGGAAGTTGCGAATCGAGGTCGCCCGGCGTCGGGGGAGGGGGGACGGTGGCGGGACTCGCCGGTGATTCCTGCCCGGGGGGAGTTCCCAAGTCCGACTCCAGCGGTGGAATCTGGTAGCTGTAGAGCGTGGGCTGCGGGTCCGGAAGGCGGCTGCAATCCGGATCGTCCCAATCGGCCAGCCGCGACCGTTGGTCGGGGGCGAGGTTAAATTCCGGGGGAGCCCACGGGGTCGGTGCGAGGCGGTCGTCGAGGATGGAATACGAATCGCAATCCGCCCGTTGACGCCACTGGCGACGCGTGCAGCCGGCGTTGGCCAGCGACAGGACGATGCCAAGCAGCAGCAGGATCCGGATGTTCAGGCGAGGGGACAACACGGTACCGTGGCGGGCGTTCAGCGGTCGGATTGCGTTCCACCGACCAGCGGGTGGATCGAGCAATCATGCAGTCGCGCACGTTGATGTATCGGTTGTTTCGATTGTAGGGATGAGGAGAAGTTTGCCGAGACGCGCTGCAAA
>JAPLOC010000652.1 GCA_026692825.1 Planctomycetota bacterium
GCGGGACCGTTCGCGAACCAGCAGGGTTCGGAATCCGCATCGGTTGAATCGATCAGTTCGGAGCCGGCGGATTCAACGGCAACGGAAACTGTGGATGACAAACCGGTCACGCCGCTCACCCAGTGGCTGGAGGGGCTGGCGAAGCGAATGCCCGACGCGCGGGACGATACCGCCAAAGAGAGGGAAATCGCGCTCGAACTCCTGGCGTTGACCCCCGACCAGATCACGGCCCCCTATGACGCGGGCTGGGCCATGCATCTGATGCAGTTCCTGCTGGAAGCCCAGATTCCCGCCCGGGATATCTGGAACTGGGCGGAAGCGATCTCGTCACGTCACCTGACCGACGCGCGGGTTCTTAATGCCTTGGCGACACTGGCCTTTCGCGTCACCGAACTGGACGAAGAACTCAAGACCTTGTGCGATGATCAGCGCATCGCGGGGTTCTTTCAGCAGTCGTTGGATCTCGACCCCACATTGCCGCGGAATTTCGCGAGAGCGGGCGCGTACTACCTCTTTCGCGAGCGGCTCGACGACGCCGAACGGTGCTTTTCCCGCGCGTTCCGCCTGGATCGGACGAACGGTGTCGTCGCGACGCAGCTCGCGGAGTTGTACGAGAACGGTGACCGTGGACGGGACGCGCTGGCGGTACTCGACTTGGCGCTGCGCGAAGGTTGCGATGACCCGCAGGTCGCCTGGCAGGCGGCGCTGCTGGCGTTTCGGCACGAGCAATACGCGGCACTGCTCACGTATCTCGACCGATTCGAAGCCCAGTCGCCGGGCGAACCCTGGGTCAATTACTACCGCGCGGTCGCGCTGCTCGAACAGAACCAGCCGGATGACGCAATCGCGGCGGTCGAGGAGGAACTCCGACGGAGTCCCGAGCAGCGACTGCACGTCGAGATTCTCGAGGCGTGCGCATTGGCCGCGAAACAGGACCTGGTCGAATTCCGCTCGCAGTTGCGGGCCATCCTCCGCTGCCGCCCGGCAGAGGCGACCTACCTGACTCACTCGGGATTTTTCAGTCTGTACCACCGATTGTGGCGGGCCGCGGGTTGCCTGCCGGTCGACGATTCGCTGCGACAGGAACTGGAGACCCGACTGCTCCAAACCGGCCTCGCCCCCGACGATTTCATTGGAACTTCGGGAACTCGCGGCGGCGAAGTCGAAAACGTGGATTTCTTCCAGGTTCTCGCGAATCAGCCCGTCGCCAGCGACTGGAAAGTCTCTTTTCGCTGCCTTCCCGGCCAAGAGTCCTGGACCGAGTACAGAATCCTGTGGGGCGTACTGGCGCGCGACGAAGAAGAAGCCACCCGCCTCGTTTTGGCCATCCAAGACCGCTGCGAAGGAATTCCCGCCAGCGTTTTGATGTGCATCCCATCGGGAGATAGCTACAAGGAAGTGCCGCGAGTCGTCTGGCAGGGGGAACGCAGTGCTCCGGAGCCAGAGTCGGAATCACCGCCTGAAGGCGATGACCTGTCGGAGTAATGTGATCGTGAGGCCGTAGTGCCCCGACTCCGCGCCGCGAAAAAACAACAGCGAATCCGAGCCCAACTGAATCCGAGCCGCGCCCGTCAGGAAGCGGCTCTGTCGCAGTGTTTTTATTCCCGCAATGCGAACTTTTACCCGATGCCAATCGGCGTTGTTACAGCACCGACCCCGCCTTGCGCCTGCGGCGTTGGGCAACCACCGGTCGCGAAACGACAACTTCGTTCACGTAGTCGCGATCCCCGCGCAACAGGCGTCCCCCCAGCAGCCGGTGCGATACCAGCAGCACCAGCGCCCCAGCGACTGCCGCCACAAAGCCAACCAGCGAAATCGGATTGTGGATCTGATTTCCCGAAGCCCACGAATAGACGGCGACGCCAATCAGTGATCCGAGAATCCCGATCACAAACGTCACGACCGCGCCCCCGGGATCACGCCCGGGCAGAATCGCCTTGGCGGTCAAGCCGGCCACCACGCCAAACCCGACCCACAACAGCCCCGTCTGGGCGAAATTCTGAACTACCGAGGTATCCATCGGACACAATCCTTCCCAAGGGGCGCGACGGTTTCACGCGATGCACGGCGGCAGGACTTGAATCCAACCATCCGCTTCAAGGCGAGATGTCACTCCAGAATGGCGGGGCTCTCACACAGCCGCCCAAACGCGGTGACTGGTTGTGAGGTCGCTGGACGGATCAGAGACCCGTCGTACTGCGACCAGTGGAATGGAAAAGCCCTTCGCGGTCCGACGAAACAGGCAGATCGATGGCGCAAAGCCACAATCCGTTTGATCCGTCGGACGCGAAGGCGCTCTCTCCCCCCGTCGTCAGATCCATTGGCCCACAGCCACGTGAAATGCCAACGGATCAGCCGAACGAAGACGGCGCGATGCCGCCTGTGGTGATCTGATCACCACAGGCGACGATCGGTCGATTCGAATCACTGAGCTGGCAGCTCGGCCAGCCCCTGCTGCCGCAGTTTGTATTCTTCAATCGCCTGGGCCTGTTTACTGAGCTTGAACTCAGGGCCGGCAGGGAAGTATTGCAGGTCGTCCTTCAGGTAGTAGGCCGACGGGAGAGTCTGACCCCCCACGCTCACCTGACAGCCCGAGGCGGCCGAACAGAGAACGGCACACCCCAAAAGCAGTAGTGTGGACCGAACGGGAAAAGGTCGCGATTTCATGGCACGACTCGCAGGCGACAGTTGCCAACAGGCGGGGAAACCAGTTCAAGCATCTGTCGACTTCGCCGTGGATTTCGCCACGCCAGGAATCGACCGATGCCCCACTAATATCGACCGCTACCGCCGGAAACTTCGGCCAATCTGCGAGAATCGCTAGAATCGGACCGCTACGCCTGCTTGAACACCCGCTGCAGCTCTTCCAGCGAGGTCACCCCTTCGGCGACCAGCCGCAGACCGTCTTGTTGCAGCGTGGTCTGCTTTTCCTTCTTCATTTGGGCGCGAATCGCAACAGGGTCAGCACCGGCCGTCACAATGTCACGCATTCCTGGGGTCATTTCCAGGAATTCGAACATCGCCACCCGCCCCCGGTATCCCACCGCGTTGCACTTCTCGCACGGTTCATCTTCCTTGGGATCCTCGGGAGGGGGCGGCACGCGGTACAGCGTCTTGACCGACTCGTCCAAACCGAGTTTTTTCAGGAAATCGACCTTGGGGCGATACGCCAGTTTGCAATCTTTGCACAACCGCCGGAACAACTTCTGGGTGACAATCGCCCGCAGGTGCGTCGCCACAAGTGCCGGGTCCCCAACAAGTTGTACCAATTGATGGACCGCCGAGGCGACATCTTTCGCCGGCATTTCCGAAATCAGCGTCAACAGATCGGCCTTCGAAAACGCCCCTTTGGCCACCGCCGCGGTCTTCATGGGCTCGATCAGAATGATATTCGCTTCACGTCGGGCCAGACGCGTGAGCGACGCCTCCAGATCTTCCCCTTGGACGGCATCGTCGTACGGGGCGACGTGATGCAGCTTTCGGCCGCCGGAATCGATCATTGTGTAGACGGTATAGATGTACGCATCAACATTGCGCATCACGCCGTACATGGTCGTCGTCGTGCCGGACCCGGGGGGGCCGGCAGCAAGGACGACACCGGGAACCGAGCTGAGATCGCGGAGCTTCTGTCGCATCTCCTCTCCCATTCCCAATTCCGTCAAAGTCTCCAGTTTGATGGCCTGATCATTGATCCGCATCATCACCCGTTCCCCTTCGGGAACCGGTGTGCTGGTGACGGTCAGGATGTATTTCTTTGTCTCAAACTCGGCCTTGATCCCGCCCGACTGGACCGTCTTGCGTTCCTTGGGATCCAAACCCGACACCAGCTTCAACACCTGGGTGACCGCCAGCCCTTCCGACTTCGACAGCTTCCCCCCCGACTGCGGAATGCCATCGACGTAGACCGTCACCTGGTAGGCGGGCCCCTTGGGCTCGACTTTCAGCCCGTCGGCGCGTTCCGCCAAAGCATCGGTGACCAGATCTTTGGCGGCAACCAGCCCAGCATCGACCAACTTGGCGTGCGCCTTCAGATTGACATCCTGGCCGTTCGTCGGTCCGAGAAATGAGACGGGTTCAATCTCTTCCTCTTCCTCGACCTCTTGCTGCTTCTTTTTTCCAAAGAATCCGAAAACCACGAGCAGACTCCTGAAGGAACTAGGCGACTCACTGCTGGGAATTGTCTCAATCGCAGGACGGCTTGCACAGTCCGACCGGTCAATTCAATCCGTATTTGCGAATTGTTTCCCGCAACTTCGTCTCGTCCGCCGCCGACAACTGCGTCATGGGGAGTCGAACCTCTCCGCTGTCGCGACCCAGCAATTTCATCGCCGCCTTGATCGGAATCGGGTTGGTCGCCAATCCCAGCAGATCCCGGCAGAGCGGGAACAACTTGAGGTGCGCCTGCTGCGCATCCGAAATCCGACCTTCCCGGAAAGCTCGGATCATCGCCAGCACATCTTTGGGAACGATATTCCCCACCACCGACACCACCCCTTCGCCCCCCAGCGCCATCATGGGGAGTGTCAGGCTGTCATCCCCGGTCAACAGCGTCAGGTTGGTCAACGCCTTGACCTGTGACGCCTGATCCATCGATCCGGTTGACTCCTTAATAGCGACAACCGTCGACAACTCCGCGATCCGGGCAACCACGTCCGGCTCCATGTTCTTCGCGGTCCGTCCTGGAATGTTGTACAGGACGATCGGCAGATCACACTGTTCGGTGATCGCCTTGTAGTGCTGGAAAAACCCCTCTCCCATCGGCTTGTTGTAGTACGGAGCGACAATCAATGCACCGTCCGCCCCCGCCTGCTTTGCGAACTTGGTGAGGCGAACCGCTTCGCGGGTACTGTTGGAACCGGTCCCGGCCATCACCTTGACCCGGCCGGCCGCCTGCTCGCACACGATGGCGATCACCCGTTCATGTTCGTCGTGCGAGAGCGTCGGGCTCTCGCCGGTCGTTCCGACCGGACTGACGCAATCGGTCCCC
>JAPLOC010000653.1 GCA_026692825.1 Planctomycetota bacterium
AAACCCAACCCATCGGTTGATCCTGATCGTCGATGAAATCGAGGAACATTTGCACCCAAAATGGCAGCGGACAATTCTGCCTGCCATCATGGCTGTGGCCGAGTCACTTCAACCACAAATTCACGTGCAGATTTTCGCCGCGACACACTCTCCTCTGGTGTTGGCGTCGCTCGAGCCAGGCTTTGATACGAAAACCGACAAGCTCTTCTGGCTCAACTTCAACCAGGGCAAGGTCGAGTTTCAGGACTACCCCTGGGCGATTCAAGGCGACGTCGTCGGTTGGCTCACGTCTGAGATCTTCGGCCTTCAGCAGGCGCGTTCGAAAGAGGCCGAAGAGGCGATCGAAGCGGCCGAGGCGTTTTTGAGGGGGGAACTCAAGGATCTTCCGGCAGGATTAAAAACGAAAACGCAGATCCAAGCCGGTTTGGAAAAAGTCCTCCCGGGGATCGATCCATTCTGGCCCAGGTGGGTCGTGGAGACCGAGCAGTGATTCGAGTCAAACCAAAACCGGAACCGGCGACCTTCGACAAGAAGTGCCGACAGAAGGGACTGAACTGGCTGCGCACACATCCAATCTATAAGCGGCCTCGCGATTACTGGTCGCAATTTGAGCCGGACTTACGACGGGTGTTTTCTGAAAGGTGTGGCTACTGCGCAATGTGGGTAATGAAGGCCCAAGTCGACCATTTCGTGCCGATTGACAGGTCGAAGAAGCAGCGGAACGATCGACTCGCCTATGAATGGTCGAAATACCGCTACGGCGAAGGGGTTATGAATCAGAAGAAGTCGAATTGCAAAGTCCTTGATCCGTTTGAGGTGAGAGACAACTGGTTCGAGTTACTGCTCCCGTCATTACAGCTCGTCCTGACAGCTAGGGTGCCGGCAGCCAAGCGAAAACTCGCCGAGTTCACTCTGAAGCGGCTCGGTCTGCGCGACGGAGAGGTGGTTGTACGCTGCCGTCGTGAATGGTTTCGCCTGTATCAGACCCGACAGTTGAAGCTGGAAGTACTTAAAAAGATGGCACCGCAAATCGCCGCCGCTGTGGAGCGAGATCTGGCAACCGGGATAGATTGGCGGCTGTCGAGGAAGTGACGGCTGACCGGGGTCAATAGCGAGAGAAGCGACCGAAACGCGAGCGTTCGTCAATCATTCGAATGATCGTAAAATCGAAGCTGCGGGGATGACATGAAGCCCGTTCGCACTCCCTCTTCTGTGATCACCACGTAATGTGGTTCGCGAAATGAATACTCTGTTTTCTCTCGGTGCTGCTGCCATTTGCCCGCACCGCGATAGGCAATCGAATAGTTCCAGGGGGTCAGATTGTGCCGAACAGTGATCCGTTGTCCGGGAGCCATTTTTGGGATTTGCGTTTTCTGAGATCGATCATGAACCATGCTGGTGATCTCGAAATCAACATCTGTGATTTCGGCCCCCGTGTCATTGCAGATCGTGAGTTGATGGGGATAGAGCCAACCAAAGATCAACGGCGACCCCAGAGCGATCATCAGCAGGACGATGACTGCTTGCCGCAATCTCCCGGTGGATGTGACGACAACACCGAACAGCAGGGCTGTCGTGAAGCCTGCGATCCAGGACAACAGTGGGTTGAGAGACAGACTTTTGGCGAAGTCCGCCGCGATCATCGCGCTGACAAACCCCAGGATCGTGACCCAGAGGCGAACCGGACGAATTGGTGTTATGGTGGATTGCATTGGGACGGGCTGATGAAGTTCGCGCTGTTTCCGGAATTCTGGCACCGGAATCGACATGTCCACTGTCGTCCACAAATTCGCGGGGTTCCGGGCCTGCAACTGGTTCGCATACCTGTTCACCCGCCTCCCAGGCGACTCAAGACCCACGGGTCATCCAGCCGCTTGGCGACGTAGTGGGCGTGGCTGAAATCCTGGTGCCGGCTGTGGCGAGTCGGAACCGAGACCGCGACCGCCCCCGCCGCGACCGCCGCCGTTGTCCCCGCGTGGCTGTCTTCCAACACCATCATTTGCGACGGTTCAATACCGAGTCGGCGGGCCGCCGAGAGATAGATTTCGGGATGCGGCTTGCCATGCGTCACATCCTCCGCCGTCAGTGTGAAATGGAACCGGTCGAACAGTTCGAATCGTGTCAGAATCTCTTCGAGGTACTTGCGTCCCGACGAGGTCGCCACCGCTTTGGGAAGTTGCCGGGTTTCAATATGGGCCAACAGGTCATGCAGTCCGGGCATCGGGGCGAGTCGATCTTCCGCGAGCGCGCGGAATAACACGCGAGTCTCGTCGATGAGGCCTTGCACGGTATCATCGAGCTGGTGGTAGTCGATACAAGCCTGCATCGCCTCCGGTGCCCGACGCCCCATCATCAGCGATAACAGTTCGTTCGTCATCTCCTTCCCGCGGCGGCGCATCACTTCGTGCCCCACCTCATTGAAGATGTCTTCGGTGTTGAACATCAGCCCGTCGAGATCGAAGACGACGGCTCGGATCTCAGGTGCGGGGACGGCGTTGGACATGGGAAAATTCTGTAGGAACTCTGGGGCTGACTGGCATTAAGGCCGGGTCGCTGAACACTGAATTGAAAGCCACACGTGTCGGGTCGATCCCGACAATGTGAACGTCGCGAAATCACATTCCGAACAAAACGGCCGGCGTGATTGGTGCCAGTCGGCGTTATCGCTGGGGCGGTGCCAGACCACGGTAGCTGAGGTCCAGCAGTTCCATGGGATGCGCGACCCACACCTCCCGACCCGCCCGCCGCAGCTCAGCCTGCAACTGCATCGAACAGCCGACGTTGCCGGAAATGATCGCCTGCGGGCTTTGTTCCAGAATGTTCTGGATCTTGCGGGCCGCGAGCCGGTCCGACATTTCCGGCTCCGTCAAATTGTAGCTTCCCGCCGCTCCGCAGCACACATCCGGTTCCTTGATCGCGACGATCTCCAACTCCGGGATTTGTGCCAACAGTTCGCGCGGCTGTTCGCGGATCTTCTGGGCGTGGACGAGGTGGCAGGCGTCGTGGTAAACCGCCCGCAGCGGAATCCGTCCCTTGGGAGGAATCAACCCGAGTGAATACAGGAACTCCGACACATCGCGGATCTTTGACGCACAGTTCGACAGAGTCGCCTGCAATGCGCTGTTCTGGGGTTCGAGTTCATGGGCGATGTGGCCGTAATCCTTCAACATCGAGCCGCAACCGGCGACGTTCACAATCACCGCGTCGACCTGGGCGGCGTCAAACGCCTGGGCGTTTTGCCGGGCGAGAGCGAGCGCGGGGGCGTCGGCCCCCGAGTGATAATGAATCGCCCCGCAACACGCCTGTTGCCGTGGGACGACGACGTCGCAACCGTTCTGTTGAAGGACGCGGGCGGTCGCCCAATGCTGGTGGCGGAAGACGGCGTCGGCGACGCACCCGGTGAACAGCGCGACCCGAGCCCGCTTGGGACCAATCGCGGGGAGAAATTCGGGGAGCGCGGGACCGCCGTTCACGAGCGTGGGGAGCAGCCGCTGCATCCGCCTAAATCTCTCGGGCAACAGCCGGGTCAGCCCGGTCGCCTCCAGCAGTCGATCCAGCCTCAGCACCTGCATCCACTTCGCGGGAAACAGCGACCACCGCATCCGATTCGCGTACGGGAACATTCCGTACAGAATAAACCTGTGAAACCAATCCTGGTTTTTGGGATTGCCAGCGGCGGTCTCGGCCCGACGCTGGGCCGCCCGGAACGGTTCGATCAACCGGCCGTACTGCACACCCGAGGGACACGCTGTCTCACACGCCCGGCAATCCAGGCACAAATCGAGGTGTTCTTCTACCCGGGGGGTCAATTCGAGTCGGCCGTCGACGACCGAGCGCATCAGATAGATCCGCCCTCGCGGCGAGTTGTTTTCGTCACCCGTTTCAAGGTACGTTGGGCAGGCGGCGGTACACAGCCCGCAGTGGACGCAATCGAGGAATTTCTCGTAGTCGATGTCGCTGCCCACGCGTCCCGAATTCGCCAAGACAGGCAGATCGGTCGGCAGCGGGGCTGGGAGAGCCGAACTGGTCATTTACAGGTCTCCAAACAGTCGGCGGGGATTCAGCAGTCCGCGGGGATCGAGCTGCGTTTTTAACGTTCGCATCAGGTTGGTGGCGGGGGTCGAACGGCCAAACACATTCAGCGAGGCTTTCCAGTCGTTGTCACAGCGCATCACAACCAGGCTGCCTCCACACGACTCCGCCGCCTGGCGCAAGGGGCGAACAATCGCCTGAGCCGATTCGACCGTGTCCGCCGAACCGGGCAAATGACCCGTGACAATTCCCGATCCCGCGTGGGACTGTATGGCACAACCGGATCCCGCCGCCTGTTCCACAAACGCGACCGTCCGCGAAGGGAGCAGGCTCGCCTTGAATGTGAGGGGGCCTTCGGTCGCGACTGGAAACTCCGTCAATGCCGACCACAGGCTGTCGACTCCACCGGCCTCCACCGTGTGTGACTCGCCCGATTGGACGCGGCGGATTTCATCTTGCACCGTTCGCAACTGCCAGTCGGTTTCGCGAACGCCCCCTTCGACACCAACAACCAGTACGGCAGCACTCACGGGAAGGGAGAGTCGCGACTTCCCCGACACCTGTTCCGCTCCGCGCCGATCCAGCAGATCGATCGCCACCGGGCGGGTGGCGGTGGAGGTGAGCCACTCCAAAATCGGCTCAGCGTCACCAACCGCCGACAGGGGCACCCACAAAATCTCCGACCGTTCGGGAATCGGCCGCAGTTTCAACGTGATCTGCGAAACAACCGCCAGAGTCCCCAGCGAACCGATCAGCATTTTGCACAGATCGTAGCCAGCGACGTTTTTCACGACGCGGCCACCCGATTTGAACAGCCTTCCTTCCGCATCCACAGCCGACAGTCCGATCACGGCGTCGCGCATCGTCCCCAGCCCTAGTCGGCGGGAACCACTGGCGTTTGTCGCCAGCACTCCCCCCAGCGTGGCCCGGTCCGCTTCCGGAATGTCGATCGGCAGTCGTTGTCGTTCGGTCGCCAGCAGTTGTTGCAGTCGCTGGATGGTGATACCCGCTTCGACCGTGACGGTCATGTCGCGTGCCGGGTAGTCGATCACGCGGTCCAGCCGGGTCGTGCTGACCGTCTGACCGGCGACCGCGCTGGGATATCCAAACTGCGTCGACGTGCCGCCGCCGACGGTAAAAACCGGACGGGCTGGGCCGGTGGAATTGTCGGCGAGCCAGCGACTCAGTTCGTCTTGAGTCGCCGGTTGAAAATCAGGTTCGGCGGCAGTGGCCAGAGACATGGAAAGGGACGGTTCGGCGTGGTGATTGCGGTGCGGTAAGTCGGGACGGGGTCAAAGGGCGGCGCGGCGGCCCGGGGTGCTGCGTTCGATATGCTCCATACCGCAAGCGCCGGCGGTGGGTAACATCTTTCGCGGACTGCACAACCCGCTGGGGTTGTAACCATCCCGAACCTGGGCCATGACCGCCAGGTCGATCTCGGAAAACAGCTTGTTCATCAGGTTGATCTTCTCCACGCCGATGCCATGTTCTCCCGTGACGCTTCCCCCCAACTCGATGCATTTTTCAAGGATTGCGTCACTGGCTGCGAGAACACGTCGCACCTGGTCGGCGTCCCGTTCATCGAACAGCAGAATCGGGTGGATATTTCCATCGCCGGCGTGAAACACGTTCACAATTCGAATCGCGTGTTTCTCACTCATCGCAATGATGAATTCGAGAATCTCGGGGAGTTTCGTCCGCGGAACGACCCCATCTTGCGTGCAGTAGCTGGGACTCAGTCGGCCAATCGCCCCGAACGCCTGTTTGCGGCACTTCCACAGCAACAGTCGTTCTTTCGGGGAGTTCGCCGTCCGAACCTCCCGCGCTCCGGTCTGGATGCAGATGTCGATGATCTGGCGGGCCTCATCGTCGACGGCAACCTCCAGGCCGTCGACCTCAATCAGGAGAACGGCCGCCGCATCGAGCGGGAATCCAAAATGAAACGCGGCTTCCACCGCCTCGATGATCCCTTGGTCCATCAGTTCAAGGGCGGCCGGCACAATCCCCGCCCCGATGATATTGCTGATTGTCTGCGTGGCGTCCTGTATCGAATTGAAGATTCCCAACATGGTGCGATAGGCAGCCGGGTCGCGTGTCAGGCGGACGGTGACGCGGGTGCAGACACCAAACGTCCCTTCATTGCCGACAAAGAGACCGGGCAGATCGTAACCGGGGGCGTCCTCGCACGGTCCACCGATCTCCACGACGCGTCCATCGGGGAGGACCATCTCGGCTCCCAGAACGTGGTTGACGGTGACGCCGTACTTGAGCGTGTGGGGGCCTCCCGAATTCGTGGCGAAATTCCCACCGATCGTACAGGCTCCCTGGCTGCTGGGGTCGGGGGCATAGTGGTAACCGGTCCCCTTCAGATGGTTCGTCAGGTGGACATTCACCAGCCCCGGCTCGACGACGGCGTACCGGTCGCGGAGGTTGACCTCGAGGATCTTTTTCATGCGGGTGAGCGCGATCATCACTCCGCCGCCAATCGGGAGGCATCCCCCCGCGAGACTGGTCCCGGCACCCCGAGGAACAAACGGAATCTGGTGCTGGTTGCAGAGTTTTACGATCTCGACGACCTGAGCCGTCGATATCGGGAACACCACGACGTCGGGGGTATTCTTTTCGATCGTGTAACCGTCGCACTCATAAACCAGCAGTTCTTCGCGAGCGCTCAGAATTCCGCCGACGCCAACGATTTCGACCAACCGCGCGAGAACCTGGGGAGTGATCTTCGAGTCGGCTGGGGTGGTGGAAGGGTGCATCGCGCCGGGAATCGGGGGATGAAGGGACGTGCCACTGGAGAAACCGATGGTGGTTCGAGCGGGGAGAGTATTCTAGGCGGCGGGTGCGGGGTTTGCCATGACCTGAGCGACGCCGCGGAGCGTCGTCGCTACAAGACCGACAGCCCCG
>JAPLOC010000654.1 GCA_026692825.1 Planctomycetota bacterium
TTTGAAGCCCAGGATGCTCCCTTTGGCATCCGCTTCAAAACTGAAACCGCGGCCAGTCATTTGCTGCTGCTCATTCTGGTCGTAGCGCAACTCCTGGTAGGCCATTCCGCCGTAGGCCACAGCGTAGGCATAGTTTGTTCCGAACGAAGCGACCAGGTTGTCATACTCCCAGTCTGTATCCAGCTCGCCGGCCAGGTACAGGTCGCGCAGTCGCAGCACGCGCGAGGTAAAGTCGGTGCTCAGCCGCATCGTTCCTCGATCGAGAACCAGCGCGTGTTTGATTTCGTGGGTCATGCTGACCGTGCGCCCGTGTTCTTCACTCGACATCGCGGCCGACTCCTGTTGGTACTTGGCGTTCGCCTTGAATTCGGCACCGCCAAAGCCCACCTGCAGCCCGGCGTTCGCGGACCAAGCCTGTTTGTGTTCCTCGCTTGAAGTGACGACGCTGGCCCGAACCGAACCACTCCCTTCCCGATCGTTGCGGTAGAAAAGGCCCCGCGGAATGATTTTGTCGACGGCTGTCGTCTGATAATCCACGCTGCCGTCAGCGGGCCATTCGAAGACATTGTTCGAACAACCGGTCGAAAGCTGGTAATTCCGTGGATCCAGCAGCCCGGCGTGGTACCCGCGAACATTGAACTCCGCGAGGATGGGCCGCTGATTCGCACTGAACGTGGCCCCCCAAGGAAGCTTGTCACGCGGATCCAGAGAATTATCCACGGGATCCGGCGTCCGATAACGAGTGCTGGAGACTTGCGACTTTCCCTGTGTGTCTGTGTGCGTCCGCGACAGTACAAATTCGCCATTGGAAACAAACACCAGGTCGTAGACTGGAGCGGCGGCCGCCGAGTTCTTCTCCACGACTTGACGAAACAGATTTCCGCCGGGTGAAACGACCTTCAATCGCAATTCGACCGGCAAATTCGCAGTCTCGGGATCGTCAATCGCCAGAAGCACGTCTCCCGACACGTCGAACCACAGTTTGCAGACGGGAAAACTCGTGTAATTGGCATGGGGGTGGATTGTCCCCGACTGCTTGTCAACCAGTTGCTGCGCGACGCGAATCGCCCGCTGATCGTCAATTGATGTGTCACTGGAAGGGGTGCGACTGGCAAGATCTCGAATACGCGCGTCGTCCCGGAACGGGGCCTGACGATCGACTGGGACGAATCGTCCCAGACTGACCGCATGCGGCCACATCGCATGGAGGGGGTTCCAGGGGGCGGACGCTACTTCCGACGGCTCGAATTCCACGTAGACCGGAGCAAACCCCTCGATCCGGCCTTGCCCCATATATGCCAGGTGTCCGAGAAGTTTTGCCCGAGGAGGAATCGATGACAGAAATGTCGTCGATCCAGGCCGCGCCACATCGCCCGTCACCGGCTTCATCGACTGATTGGTCACCGCCCGCAAGGTGCGAAGGTTCGGATCACAGGTGCCGGCGAACAGCGCAATCTGTTCGCCCTCTTCCAATTCAATCGCATCTTGATGGATGACCGTGGGATTGCCGGGGGCTTGTTCCGCAAGCGCGTTCGCCTGGAGGATTTCTCCAAAATGTTCGAGCGCGGAATCGAGACGTTCGATACGCCATGATCGCTCTTCGTCCGACACGACCGCAAGAGGATTTGTGCGGGTGTCACGCGTGCTGGGGGGGATCAGCGCACTCCGCATTCGACTGACCGCTACGATCACGTCGTTTCGCGCCTCCTGCGCCGTTCCATTCGACCGGGCGCGCAATTGAAACTCGAGTTCCGAGACTCCCAGGGGCTTCAATTCCAGTTCGGAAACCCGGGCTCGTTTCAGCCATTCGACCAACCGCCGCAACTCGTGAAGTGTCACGCGCGCTTCGTCCGCCTCGTCTCGGTCATTCACCGCCCGCCGTCGCGCCCCCGATGACGTGTCGGCGGGTAGCCGCACAGTTCCGTTGTGGTACAGGGTCAGAAGCTGGTCCAACGCCTGCCGAAAATTGTCAAAAAGTGGCCTCTCGAGAAACTCTTTCTGGCCGACCTTCAATTCCGGCAGATCGGACGACAACAGTGACAGCGTCCGTTCGAGTCGAGACTCCTGAATATCCGTCAGATCACCCGGTTCATTGGCTGGCAGTATCAGTCGCAGCTTGTCCAGTTCGAGGTAACGATTCCAGCCCGGCGCACTTGTCGCCGGTTCAATCTGATCGACCCCTTTTTGAACGCGTTCGAGTTCAAATGCCAGAAACCTCCAGAGCATCCGGTTGTACGCGAGCGATTCTGCGGCTCGTCGCTGCAATGTCCACTCGGTGAGCGTCACTTCCCGCGGGAGTAAACCGGTCGTGAAAGTTGGTTCCAGATCGACGATTTCCGCGGGACCCGCATTCGAATCGCCTTGAGACCGCCATTCCACCAGCAGACGTTTCAAAGTTCCAAATTGCGGAATCAGCCGGGGCACCACATTCGCTGTTGTCTGTCCCGCGAGTCTGGCGGTGGCCGACTTTCTGCGCAGGACGTAGACCACCTTCTCGACGTCGGTAAACCGGCTGCAGGCCACCAGTTCATCAAATGCCGGATCAGCCACCGGGGGGAAGGAGACGGTCGAGAGCCGTGTCACCTCGTCGGCCGACAGAACTCGGTCCCAAAGGCGAACGGCATGAATATCTCCGGCGAACCTCGAGATCCCATCCACCTGCGGATCCAAACGCCAGCGGCACCACACCCAAAGAGGCGCCATCGACGGAAACTTCGGTCAGGCCACGGCTGGTCGCGATGACAATGTGGTGGAATTCGCCGTCAGCGAGTGGCGCTGGCAGCCAGACAAACTGGACCCCATTTGTCAGCCCCAGTTCTTTGCGATCAGCCCGTAGCATGACGCCAAAACGAATCGCGTCGGCGTTGGCGTTTGACAGAACATACTCGATCTGGTTCGCAGGCCCGCCGTCGGTCCGCGGGGGATCCGCCGACAGGAATAACTCGACGGTTCCGGAGGATCCCAGCGGGGGGGCGTCGATTCTCAGCGTGGGACGACCGGTCAATCGAAGCGGCTCGACCAATTCGCGTGCCGCCGCCGGCGAGATGGTCAGTAGAGCGATCAATATCCAAGTGCGTCGCAGCATCGCAAATCGTTCCAGTGGATGATTCTAGGGCGCTAGAATCCAATTCGTCGAAAAACGGACGTGCCCAGCCCTGCTGCTAACCGGTAGAAAGCCGATCGCAGTCGGGTAGCCAGGTGCTTTTCAGTGAGCTTAGCGGTGCGTCCAAAGCGCTGTCAAATTGCAATTCTTGCCTGGTTGAAAAATGCGAAACAATTCCAGATCGGCACCACCCCATCGTCAGGGGCATAGGCCGATCGGTTCGCCAGTCGAAGGGTTGCGAACCATAGGCTCCGCGAAGAAACCTTCGGATCAACTGCTGGAAACCTCCAGTATCACTGGCTTCAATACGGCAATTTCATGAG
>JAPLOC010000655.1 GCA_026692825.1 Planctomycetota bacterium
AGAACCCGTCTATGGTACTGCCATATCCGAAGCCCTCGGTTGCGTTCACAGTCGCCCCCAACGTCACCACGGGAGTCAGTTGTTCCAGGGTGAACCCGTTGAGAATCGGAGTTTTGTCGCCAACGGTCGGTGACGAGCCGTCCAGAATGAATTCCAGGTTCGACTGGCTCGCGGTGAACTGGTAGGTGACAACAGTTCCCCTATTGGGGACGGTTACCCCCCCCTGGGTCTCCGTCACATTGAAATCGTCGACAATCTTCACCTTGACACCTGCATTCGCGTAGATGTCAAACCTGCGATTGTTGAAACTCGGCCCCCCCATCAAAAGCTGGAGCTTGTAATCCACACCCGATGTGAGATTTGCCAGCGTAACCCGAACGGTATTCGGACTGCCGGAGTACGCAATCGACTGCATCACCGTTTCAAGAGCGTTGTCGTTCGGCGAATCGCCGAAATTCGGAGTGTAAAAATTGGAAAGTAAACTACTTGCGAACAGATTCGAACCGGGAGTCGAGGCGGAACTCGTGAAACTCGCATCCCGAATCGGCCCAACTGCAGGCCCATTCACGTTCACCGCGTACACGAACTTCCCGTCCAGGTCGAGTCCTTCATTCGCATCCCCACCGGTAAACGTCCCAATGGTGGTATTGGCTGCGGTCGTTGCCAGGAGGAGCCGGGGTTCGAGTTCCTGGAGTTCGCATCCTCGCATCGTCGGCCGCCGGCGCTGGATTCGTTTGTGGGCCTCACGGACCCGCATTCGCTGCAGCAACGACCCGTAGACGCGAGACAACCACCGCACAGCGCGCGAACGATCAGACATTCTCTGGTTCCTGGTGTTCGACCTTGCGGGACGTCCGGCGAGCGAAGCCGAGCCACAATACGGTCGAGTGAGAGATGGGGCGAAAATGCCAACTGGGGAGTTTGACACAAATATCCGGCATGGTAAGTTGGCTTCAGACGGACTTCAAGGGTTTGTTTCTGACGGCAATTGGTTGTTGAAATCCCGCCAGGAGCGACTGACTCAATTTGAAACGAGCGCGTCAAACTGCCGCATCAAATTGCGCTAACCAAATATCTTGTTACCCATCTGCGCATCGTGATGGATGAAATTCGATACGCGACGCGGCCATAAACGCGACGTTTATTCGGGTAGGTCGGGTCTCTGGCCAAGCCGACGCAATCTGAAGCCATGTTCTCGGCGTCGAATGCCGGCCGGTGCCGGTGGCCAGAATTTCGAAATTGAGTCCGCAGAAAGTAAGAAAATGGACCAGACTTTGAATGTAAAACCGGGACGGGTACTGAACATCCGGATCAGTGGCAGGCTTGACTCTAGGAGAGCGCGACACAAGAATCCAGTACAGGATCTACTTTCCCCGCCCCACCCGCACAGATTCACAGAGCTGGATTCATGAAATCGACATTGCTCGTCACCGTGAGTTGGATTGCCCTCGGACTTTCCGGAATCTGTACCGCGAAGGAGATTTCGGGTGAGTACATTGAGGCGAGAACCTGCGATGTCTACACCGGCCCCTGTTTTGCGAACGGCGAAGTGGGGAATTCCGGGAAAGAAGCTGTTCTGGCGTGGATGATTGATGAGGGAAGTTGGCGTGGCGAGGATCTCGCCGGCTTGGGTGTCGCACTCGTGATCACGGCCAACGACACCCTGGGGTTTGGGGGGAGTTTCCTGACGAATCCCGACAAGATTGACACCGTGGTACTGGTGGACGACCGGGCCACCGAGTCGCAACAGAAGGCGCTGCAAGCCTTTGCGGAGGATTCCGCGAAGCATCTCACGAAGTCGATCGTCGCAGTGAAATCCGTTCCCATCTCATTGACAAACGACCACATTTCGGGAAAGGGCGTATTCCGTGCCGGGGATTTCGCAAAGATTGAAACGCGAAAGCTCTCGAAGCGGGATTGCGTCTGTTCAAACGAGACCGTGTTCTACCCCCCGTTGACGGCGGTCCAGAACTCGCACCCGGCCTACACCCTGGCGATGACGTTCCAGGGGGAGGGGTTGGGAAGGCGCTGGACAACGATCAATCGGCGGAGTGCGTTTTTAGCGACCTTTTCCCGTTGAAGTTCGGTACCGGGAAAGCGT
This sequence comes from Planctomycetota bacterium, assembly GCA_026692825.1. Classification (GTDB taxonomy): domain Bacteria; phylum Planctomycetota; class Planctomycetia; order Planctomycetales; family Planctomycetaceae; genus UBA10511. Next base: position 2,102 of record JAPLOC010000655.1, read on the forward strand.
GGAGATGCTCAGCTTCTCGTGAAATTCCGGTGTGGGTGGGTTGTTGAAGATTGACTTTGGCAGTGTGGATGTGAATAGTGCCAGCGAAGAAACGTCGACACGGTGCCAGGATGTTGAATGATCGCAAGTCGTCGGTGGAACCTCCAAGCAAGTTGCTCAATTTGGCAACCCAGAGGGACGGAGTCCGCGCAAACGACAGCGAGGCGGCAAGCAACCAGGGCGAATAGGTAAGAACGATGACAAAGACCGAAGCGAAGGTTCCACCAACAGGCTCAGCCTTACCAAAATCGGGAGAGGTTGAAGAGATAAAAACCACCGAGTGGGTGATGTTTGTTGGGCTGATGCTGGCGACTGTCTGGGCCTACTGGCCGACACTTGAAACGATGTTTGAACGGTGGGGGAGCGACCCACAGTATTCCCATGGATATCTGGTTCCGCTGTTCAGCCTCTACTTGCTTTGGGCATGGCGCGACTCGCGGCCGGCTGTCAGTTCGAAACTAAGGGTGTTGGGCGCTGGGATTTTCGTGGCCGCGAATTTGTTGCGGTTTACCTCCGCGTATTTTTTCCTGGAATACCTCGAGGGGGCCTCGCTGGTTCTCGCTGTCGGTGGCATCGTCCTGCTTTGTTTCGGCTGGGGAATTTTTCGGTGGTCGCTCGCGCCTGTTGGATTCTTGTTGTTGATGGTGCCGCTACCGTTCACTGTTTCCACGTTCGCCCGACGTCCGCTGCGTCGAATGGGAACGATTGTCGGGACGTATCTGCTACAGGTCCTTGGATTTAACGCATTCCCCCGGGGGAACGTCATCGAGTTAAGCAATTCCGTGGTCGGGGTCGCCGAGGCGTGTAGCGGGCTGAGAATGTTGATGATCTTTGTGGCGCTGGCATTCGGTGTGGCGCTGCTGTCACAGCGCCCTTTGTGGGAACGCGTTGTGATTGTCTTGAGTTCTGTTCCCATTGCTTTGGTTGCGAACATTTTGCGAATCGTGATGACTGCGGTCTTTTTTGAGACATTCAACAAAGAGTTGGCAGAAGGAATCCTGCACGACCTCGCCGGCTTTGCGATGATGCCATTGGGTTTGTTGATGTTGGGAATTGAAGCCTGGATCTTGGCACGGATTTTGATCATCGAACAGGATCGACCCCTGGTGCCTGTCGGTGGGGGAAGGGGTTCCGTTCCACGGTCACCAGTCTCCCCGCCGTCCCGGAAATCGTAACAAGTGCAGGTGAGCCCCGTGCAGGGGCCGTTTGATCGAGTTCACATGCTCCTTCAGGATACAGAATGAACGGACAGCCGCAAAACGGACAGGGTACACTCGTTTCCCTCCGGCGCCAGGAGTATTCCCTCCCGGCCACCACCACAGGCGCTCCTCAACACCTGGTGCCGGCACAGACTGGCATGGTGGTCGATCAGAATAGCGTTCTGGCGGCGGTTCGCCGTCGTTGGCTGGTCGCGAGCGTGTTGGGGATGCTGGGAGGCTTGCTGGGAGCAGCCTGCGCTTGGCTCTTGATTCCGGTTTCCTACACCACTCACGCCGAGCTTCGAATCAAGTCGGCAACCTACACCCCTGGCGGAAAGTCGGCAGGTGGATCCGGGGAGAAGATGGATGTTTTCCGGCAGACACTGACGCGACTTGTGCAGGGGCAAATGGTTCTGAAGCAAGTTCTTCGTCGCGAAGAAGTCGCGAAACTGCAGACGATTCGGGAACAACCGGACCCGCAAGCATACCTCGAAAAGACGATTAAAGTCTCGACACCGGGGATGGAATTCATCAGCGTTTCAATGTCGGGGGCAAACGCGGGAGATTTGGCGCCAATTGTGAACGCCATCGTGGAAGTGTTCACAAAAGAGGTCGATCAGCGCGACAAATTGGATCGTGCGAAGGTTGTCGCGACCACTGAAAAGGCTAAAGGGGACGTGAAGCTGAGGCTGATGGACTGGCGACGCATGAAAGAGCGGTTGATCAAACGAATTGGCTCGGAAGATGACGCGGGCCGTCAATCGCAAATGGAGGCGAAAGAGCAGTTTTACGGGGCGATTCGCAAGAGTTTGATCACCGCGAAAATCGACAAGAGTAAGATTCTCGCAGAACTCTCCCTTCGTGAATCAGAAAATGAGAATGAACCGGCGGACCTCAACGAGCGAATGTTGCAACTGGCGATCGACAGACGCCCCGAAGTTCAATTGGCGCTGGCACGGGTCGAACAGGAGCGGCTGAGTCTTGCGAAAATTGAGAAGGCGAGTACTTCGCAGGGCCGGCTGGATACCGCGGCGCAGGCGGTCAAAGTGGCTGAGGAAAAGCTGAATGAGCTGCGTGAGTCGCTGCGTGACACGGTGATTGCTGAATACAAGAAAAACATGGATGAGGTGACCACCCAGGGGTCTGCCCAGTTGCGAAGAAGGGCACAGCTTCTCGACGTGGAAATTGAACTCTACGAAAAGCAGCTCGTCCATGAAGATGAAGCTCGCACCAACAATTTATCTTGGACCATTGAGTTGTCCGATTTGAACAAGCAGATTGAGGCGTACGAAATCATGCACAATCGACTTCAGGACGAATGGGAACTCGCGAAATTCGCTCTCGACACCCAGCCTCGCGTTGAAAAATTCCGTGACGCAAATCCGCCCACACAGCCTGATATCGGAAAGAAGGTCGCGGCGACGTTGGGAAGCGGTGGGGGACTGTTCAGTGTGATTGTGGTCGGGATCCTGCTTCTTGATTTGCGAACCCGTCGTATCAATAGCCTGGACGATATTGTCAGCGGGTTGCGACTACCGATTCTTGG
>JAPLOC010000656.1:0-405 GCA_026692825.1 Planctomycetota bacterium
ATTCCTGAGTCCGGGCGATATTTTCCGACCCTGGTTTGACGTTCGGGCGTCGTTCACCAACATTCTCGCAAGGGGACGCTTCAGCGAACTCGGCAAACCAATTGACTGGGCGGTTGGACGATTGAATGATCGTTCCTCTGCGACCGTTGAGAGATCGACAATTGAGCTCGGATTGCCTCCGTCCCCACAGCGGGATCTCAAGGAATTGCGAGCTGCCGTCGACAGAATCATTGACGACCACAATATCGGACACCCGTACAGGTTGCCGGTCTTCTCACTCTACGGAACGAGTCGAGCGATCGACATCCCCCACTATCGCCTGCGGCCCGCGAGAGTTCCGAATGTGTTTCGCCGTTTGGCAGGCCTAGAGGGGGCATTGAACACATCCGCAGATTTTCGCCGCGC
>JAPLOC010000656.1:450-2200 GCA_026692825.1 Planctomycetota bacterium
AAAGGATGAAGGGCTCAGGCACGGCCCGTTGCCTGAACTCGAGGCAGTGCGCCTGGCCATTTCGCAGATGATTCCTGGAATCAGCCGACCTCGAATCGACGCCCAAACTGGACGATTCATGGTCGATACGATCGACGCCGCAGGCAGGAAGAGAAACCTATTTCTCGACCAGCTCTCTGACGGCTATCAGGTCATGCTGGGGGTGGTTATGGACTTCGCACTGAGGATGGCCATCTCCAATCCGGCAGAAACACCGGAAGCAGTTCTGGCTCAGGAAGCGATTTTGATTATTGATGAGGTCGATCTCCACCTGCATCCGTCATGGCAGCAGCGAGTTATCCCAGACCTGAGGCGAACGTTTCCCAATACCCAATTGATTCTAACGACCCACAGTCCGCAGGTTGCCACGACCGTTCCCTGCGAGAGTCTGCGCATTTTACGGGATTCCCGTGTTTTTGGCGCGCCAAGTGGAACTGACGGAGCCGAATCGCAACGACTGCTCGAGGATGTTTTTGGCGTCCCCGCGCGTCCGGCGGAAATGACCGCGACACAGTCGCTGGAAAAGTACCTTCGACTGGTTGACGAACACCAATGGAATACACCAGAGGCGATGCGACTGCGCCGGGAACTTGACGCATGGAGCCAGGGACAGGAACCGCGCCTCGCTGAGGCCGACTTGCAAATCGAAAATCTGAAATGGGAGGTGGCGGGATGAAGACTTCCCTCAAATCACCCGAACCGAAATCTCTCACGGACTATCGACAGGCGAAGCCCGAATCGACCTGGGACCAAATGCGGAACGATGCGCTCAATGGCGGGCAACTCGCCTACCAGGAGATCAAGCGGCAAGTCGTGCGCGATCAACGATGCCTGTGTGCGTATTGTGAACGACGCATTGCCAATGGAACCACCGATGACGAAATCGACGCACGTAAGTCCGAACAGACGGTTGAACACTTTCACCCCAAAAGCGATTGTTCCGGGCGGATCAATTGGACCCTACACTGGCCCAACCTTTGGGGGGTCTGCGATGGAGGGAGCAGGATGCCGCCGGCTGGTGAACCACTCGACCCCGACAAGTTCCTTCCACCGCTACCCGAAAACCTAAGCTGCGACCAGTTCAAGGACCGGCAGATTGAGATTGGCGAACTCAAACCAAGCCCCGAAGGCTGGATCCTCGCGCCAGACGAAGTCCCCTCATTTCCGCGACTGTTCAAATATCATTCGAATGGCGAAATCGCTGTGGATGTCGATCGGTGCGACGCCTGGTCCCCGTCACAGAATCAACACACTGATAATCGTACGTTGGCTGCCGAAACGATTCGACATTTGAACCTCAACTGCTTGCGGCTGAAGCGGCTTCGCAACATTGCATGGGGGCAATTGGAGAAAGCGATCAAGCGCGAGCGGGAATTATCGCCAGGCGCGAAACCCTACGATGTTCTGCTTCGACTCGCTCGCCGATCGTTTCCAACCGACGCGTGGAGACCATGGACGCAGTTTTTCTCGCTCATCCGATTCCGCCTGGGCGAAGTCGCCGAGAAACACCTGGAGAGTATTGACTACAACGGTTGACCGAACCGACATCTGCCGCTGGGCGTCCAGACCGTGGCGTCGTAGGAACGCCGTCCGCCACATTGTCGCGACGACGCCCTTTTGGTCGCGACGACGCTCCGCGGCGTCGCGCCCGACGGCGCATCCGGCGGCCAGGTCGGTAAACGTCACCCGTCGTTTGACTTCAGCGTCGTGC
>JAPLOC010000657.1:0-3973 GCA_026692825.1 Planctomycetota bacterium
GTCGAGTTGCGTTCCAGTTCGACACGTTTCCCCGCGACAATCGCATCGAGTGGAACGGCGTCTTTGGGCAGATCGATCGACAATCGCTGGCGCTCGCTGGATTTCAAATAGTACCGCGCCCGGCAGGTCACCCGGCTGTCTTCGGTCACCACCGCCTCAAACGCACCGCGGGCCACAACGGTCTCGACGACCTCCTGAATTTCCAATTGCGACGCCGACACCTCCACCGCCATTCCAGTCGCCAGTTCCGCAGGTTGCGAGAAGTACCGGTATGCCAGATCCCCCTCGGTCGGCAACAGGGTCAACTCCCGGACATCGATCGACTCGAACGGGGCACCCGCCGTCGCACCGACCGACAACGACCGCTCCCGGCGGACCGCCAGTTGTCCTTCCACCGATGTCGGTCCAGTCGCCGACACCCGTGTCGCCGAGGCCGGCGATTCCAATACCCGCAGGGGGGAAATGGGAAACGTGGTTTGCTTTTGAGGGCCTTTGCGCTCGGGCTTCAGATCGTACCGCACACGCAATTTCACCGGCCCGATCACCTCGCGCTGCAAAACGACCCGCCACGGCACCCAGCCGTCGACCGCGTCGCCATCACGAGCCTGTTGTTGAATCGCGGGGGTCGCCGCGTCGGCGGGATCAACTTGAACCGAACTCGCGACACCTTCGGGAACCGCGAAGCGAAACGTCTCAATNNNNCTGCGAACTGCACTAGATAATTCACCTTGGTGTCGACCGCCACCACATCCTGTCGAACGTGGACACCGGTCGCGACCGACGCCGTCAATCGGGGGAGCCGGCGTTCCGTGCGGACCACAATGTCCGGACGCACGGTGAACGACCAACCCGCCGTGAGACGGGTGCCGGGCGCGGTCGCGATCCCTCGGGGACGTGATGGCACCACTCCTTCCACGGTCTTTTCGTCGGCGATCACCTCCAGAGACTCGGGCGCGAAGACCAGCAAATCCCCTCGATCACGCACGACATTCTCGGGTGTCAGCAACGGCAGGAGGATCCGGGCGTCGGACCCTTTTTCATAGGGCAATCGCCCAGTCACCGTCGCGGCGATCTGTCCCATGGTCTTCTCACGCAACGTGAGGATCAGCTCCCCTTTTCCCTCGGGGGTCTGGTGTTCCTTCATCGCGTCGCAGTCGACCCTGTCGACCAAAAAGCCCTCCGGCAACTGAAACCGCAATTCAAAAATTCCAGCCCTCTCGACGTTGATCCGAAGCGTTTCCGTCGAATCGATTTCGTCGTCACGAAACACCAGCCGCGTGGAGCGTTCGGACTGCAATCGGGGTTCCACCCCCCGTGCCGTCACCTTCAACTCAAATTTCGGATTGAAATAGCGCCATGCCAGAGACTCAGGACGTCGCAGCGATTGCGGAATCTCCGCAGTTTCAATTCGAACCAGTCCCTGTTGCTGTTCGACCGACAACGCCAGGTCGGCGGTTCCAGATACGACCAGAACCCCGCTCTCCCGTGCTTCGCCCACCGTGTGAATACCATGGATGGCCCCACTGTCGGCAACCCCGGCAAGGTCGAAGGCATCCTTCGGCAGCGGCATCTCGGTGAAGACTTCGACGGCGACCGCTCGGGCTTCGCTGCTGAGCAGTTCGACGGTGATCACCTGCCCGTTCGCATTCTCTGTCGCCGCCCACGATTTGAGTCCCGCAGACGCGACATCCAGCACCTTCTGGCCCGCCGGGACGGCAATCTGGACACGGTCCATGGAGCCGCGCAGCACCTGGTAATTCAACACCGCGTGCGTGTGAACCCGACCGTCGGCAATCCGCACATCGATCTGATTGCGCACCGACGTCAACACCTCCATTGCGGGAGCGGTACTGAGTTTCGGCCGCCAGCGCGCAGTCACTTTGCGTGTCGCGCCCAGCCCCGCTTTCAATTGGGTCGAGTCGGCGTCAACGACAGTTTCGCTGGTCGCGGCGACTGGGGTGAGCTCAATCGACTGGTCGGCACCTGGCACCCGCAAATCGAGCGTCGAAATGACCGCAGGGGGACACTCAAACTCCACACTCCGTCCATCCGGGGAAGTCCGCACTCGGGCGGCCAACTCCAGGCGCAGTTTCTGTTCGCCTGGTTTGGGAAAAAACAATTCGTACGCGCCATCGCCCGTCGCCCGCAACACGATCTGATCATCGTCGGTGGTCAATTTGCCGAGCGCCGCGTCACCAAAGCGAACGGGCAGCGTGCCTCCCGTGGGAGAGAGAACGCGCACCGTCAGCTCGGCGGTGATATTCGCGAGATCTTTTTGAACCGTTCCCTGATAGACGGCTTTGGAAAGCACGACATCAATCGTTTGAGGCTTCGGACCGCGGGCGTCAAGCTGATTCAACCGATTCCACAATTCGAGGTAGCGACCAAGAGGAACAACCGCCGTCCCCTTACCGTTCGCGACCGTTTCTTTCAGGTTGCGAAACGGGACGTAGATCAGCCGATCCCAAGCGGTTTCCGGCGAGTCACCAGCCGCCTCGGCGCGAGCCGGCTTGTCGCCCCTGGGTGGCTGGCCCGGCGCGACCGCCGACAAGGCGAGGAAAACGGTCATCGCCAGTGGCAAAGTCAGAAAATGGACGCGGAAAACAGGTCGCATCAGTCGTAGTCTCAGGGTTCAAATCCGCAGGACTGCGCAAGCCGCAAAGAGTGGTGAACTTTTGCGGATTGCACAGCAGGCCGGCTTTCGGCAGACAGGACCGGCAGCAACAGTGTACAGGATGGTAGTAACAGGATGCCAGAGAACAGAGGGAATGGACAACGAGGCGAGCGGGGAGCGTAAGCTCCCTGGGTGATCTCGCGATTTTCCCCCTCACGTCACAATTATTGACAGCGGTAACGAATTTGTTACCTTCGTCGACAGTGCGGTCGTGGTGTTCATTCCGTCGCCGAAAACTCATAGTTGAAAGCACGATGAAGTCATTGACTCGGATAGTTTTGGAAGCATTCGCGGTGGGAGTTTTTCTCATCGCGGGGTCGACGCAAGCCGGCGTGTTGAACGGTTCGTTTGAAGACCCGTCGTTAGGAGCTGGCCCCACTTTCACAACATACAGCGCGGGGCAGACTATCGGTTCCGGTTGGGTGGTCGACGGCGCCAGTAACATCGTTGACGTGTTGACGTCCAACTAGACGCCATCGCTCTTTCCCGGCGCGTCGGACGGGAATCAGCATCTCTATTTGGGGGACAATGTCGCGAGCGCGGGGATCCACCAGGATGTCGCGCTGATGGCGGGTGACTATGAACTGACGTTCGATTTGTCGTCGTTTTCATCGAACTTCAACGGCAACGGCGCGCTGGTGATCGTGAATGTCAAAACCGGAGGCGGAAGCGTCCTCGGCGGTGGTGCAGTCGCCTTCACCCGACCCGAGCCCTCGGGCTACGCGACGAAACACCTGACGTTCACGGCCCCCACCGACGGCATCTACTCGATCGGCTTCTCCCAGCCGGGAGGTCACGGCACGAATCTCGACAACGTGCAATTGAATACCGGGACGCCGTCGGGCACACCGGAACCGTCGAGCCTGGTTCTGCTTTCGTGCGGCGCGCTGGGAGTGATCGCGTATCTACGACGACGTTCGGGCTGATGCTCGCTTGACGGTATCGGTCCTGAATTCTGACCCCCATGGAGTTGCGATTCTGTCGGGGTCAGGGTCGTCTCAACGCCGAATCGCCCGCAGCGCCGCCACCAGTCGGTCAACCTCTTCGCGAGTGTTGTAAATCGACAGTGAGGGGCGGACTGTCGCGTCCAACCCGAACCGTCGCAACGACGGCTGCGCACAGTGATGCCCGGCTCGCACCGCGATTCCTTCCAGATCAAGCAGCCTTCCCACTTCTTCCGGACGCATTCCTGGCAGCACGAACGACAAGACACCGACTTTTTCGCGTGCGGTTCCAATCAGCCGCAATCCGTTCACGCTCAGGAGTCGTTCCGTCGCGTAGCCTAGCAATTCGTGTTCA
>JAPLOC010000657.1:4010-10636 GCA_026692825.1 Planctomycetota bacterium
GCGATGTTCGGCAGTCCCAGTCGATTCACATAATCGAGAGCCGCGCCGAGTCCGACAGCATCGGCGATGTTGGGGGTTCCGGCTTCAAATCGTGCGGGAGGTTCGGCATACGTCGTCTCTTCAAAAGTGACGTGCCGAATCATGTTACCGCCTCCCTGCCAGGGGGGCATGATTTCCTGCAATTCCGACTTGGCGAAAACCGCACCGATCCCCGTCGGGCCAAAAATCTTGTGACCGGAAAAGACGAAGAAGTCAAAATCGTGTTCCCGCACATTCACCGGAACATGCGCGACGGACTGGGCTCCGTCAATCAGAACCCGCGCGCCATAGCGCTTGGCCATCTGCGTCATCTCGACCACGGGAAGCAGCGTCCCCAGACTGTTTGACGCCTGCGTGAGAGCCACCAGTCGTGTCCGGGGACCGAGCAGCCGCTGGTATTCTTCCAGCAGAATCTCTCCACGATCGTTCACCGGAATCACGCGCAGGACCGCCCCTTTTTCGCGGGCGATCATTTGCCACGGAACGATGTTAGCGTGGTGTTCGAGTTGCGACAGCACAATTTCATCGCCCGGCTGCAAGAATTTGCGACCGTAAGTTTGGGCGATCAGATTGATCCCTTCGGTAGTGCCACGCACGAAGATGATTTCCTCCACGGAACCCGCCCCCACGAACTTCTGGACTTTCTGTCGGGCCTGTTCGTAGGCATCGGTCGCGCGGGCGGCGAGTGTGTGAGCTCCCCGGTGGATATTGGAATTGTCGGTGGTGTAGAATCGCGACAGGGCGTCAATCACGCTTTGCGGTTTCTGCGTGGTCGCCGCATTGTCGAACCAGGCGAGTGGCTTGCCATGGATCGACTGTTTCAGGATCGGAAAATCGCGGCGAATCGCCTGCACATCAAACGGTCGCGCCGTTTCCGGCACGGAACCGCCGTTGGAAAGACGGGTCTGCAGCGGCGAGGCGGCGGGGCGGTCGAGGCACAGCCCGCTATCGGAATCCAGCTTCATCCCCTGGACCCGGCGGACGAAAGCTCGCAGCCCGTCCTCCCCGGTGCCGGGAGGCGTCGGCTCACTGGGAAACGCAAACGGCGACGCGTTTTCGAATTGGGGAACCGAAGTCGAGACGAACGGAGTGTGATCGACCGGTCCCGCTGTTGGAAAGTGGTCCGCACCAGGTTCGGAGGGCGCGGTCGGTGGAACCAGCGACTGCACTGCCTGCCCTTGAGCCGGGCCGGCCGCCGATGCGGCCAGCGCGTCTTCAAACAACCGGGCGGCCATTGCGGAGATTTGTTCCGCTGTGACATCTTGCATGGGAGTACCTCGTCGGGGAAATCGCGAGTGAGCGAAACGGCCGGAGAACTACTTGAGTTTCGCGCGGCGGTTTTCGTAATCGTGGTAGTAACCCACTTCGACGTTTTCCAGAACGCCCAAAGCGTCGTCGGTGAGGACGGCGCAACTGAAGTACAGCGTCAACAGGTACGAAGCGACTCCCAGACTGTCCAGTCCCATCAGCCGCGCCGACAGACTGGGCATGATTTCCCCGGGGATCCCCGTCTGGTGCAGCCCCACCACCCCCTGGTCCGCTTCACCCACGCGAAACAGCAGGATGTTTGTTGTCCCCAGCCACTGGTTGGAATGGTATCGGCTCTTAATCTCGAGCTTGTCACAGGGAATCAGTGGAACACCACGCCACAGGATCACCGGCGTTCCAAACAGGGTTGTGGTGACCGGCGGTACGCCGCGCCACGTGCATTCCCGTTCAAACGCGGCGATCGCCTTGGGATGCGCGAGGAAAAACGCCGGCTTTTTCCAGACCAGCGCCAGCAATTCATCCAGGTCATCGGGGGTCGGCGCACCGTAACGTGTGCTGATCCGCATCGCCGGGTCGACCGAATGCAGCAGGCCGAACCGGTTGCTGTTGATCAGCTCCCATTCCTGCCGCTCCTTGATTCCCTCGACGGTCAGCCGCATCTGCTCTTCGAGCTGATTGTACGGACCGTTGTAAAGGTCAGAGACACGCGTATGAACGCGGACAACCGTTTGCACTGCCGACAGTGAGTACTCTCGCGGCGTGGCGGAGTAGTCAACAAACGTCTCGGGGATTTCGACATTTTCCGCGAAGCCCGAGACCAGGTCGATGTTCCGTTCGCCGTAGCGATTGACCGTGGAACGCAACTCGAGATGTTCGTCGATCGCCTTCTGAAATTCGCTCGCGATCGTCGGGAGTTCCTTCAAAATCAGATCGAGATCCTTTCGCGACAAAGTCACGAGGATACAGGGCGTGATCGTGCGAATCGTCACATCGGACGGCTTCGCGCTGATCAAGTCGGTCTCGCCAAAAAACTCACCTTCGGTCAAGAGCGCGATTCTCAAATCGCTGCCATGGACCCCTTTGCTGAGAACCTCGACCTGTCCCTGCGCGATGATGAAAAACTTGCTGCGGTCCTCCCCTTCAACCAGCAGATTGTTTCCCAACGAGACTTCTTCGGTCTTGAAACGACTGGCCATCCGCTGCACGATGGCGTCCGGCAGTTTCGAGAACAACGGCACACTGCGGAGAGATTCTGGCGGGAAGACCGCCGACCCACCGGTCAGGTCGATCGAGATGCGTTCCGCCTTCGACAATTCGACCTTCGTCCGGTTGACGCGGTAGGTTCCGCCATCGACCTGAACCCACGGCAGCAGACTAAGCAGCCACCGGGGAGTGATCGACATCATCTTGGGAGATGTCTTGGTGGTGTTCGCCAGGTTTCTGGCGACCGCGGTGGTCACGCTGCGTTGCAACAAACTGTCGGACATGGTTTACCTTTCGGAGTCTCTTGGATTCCGTTCCTGAGTGATCGCTCGGAATGGACTGGATTGGTCGGGGGCAATAGTGAAGCGGGGCGGTCGTTTGGGGGATTAAATTCCCAAACCCTGCTCAAATCCCTTGTGTCCCCGGCTTTCGTAGTTGTGGTAGAAACCCACTTCCACGTTTTCGAGAACGCCCAGCGCGTCATCGGTGAGGACGGCGCAACTGAAATACAGCGTCAGCAGGTACGACGCGACACCCAGGCTGTCGACTCCCATCAGACGGGCCGACAGACTGGGCATGATTTCGCCGGGGATTCCCGATTGGTGCAGACCGACCACCCCTTGATCCGCCTCCCCCACCCGCAGCAGAAGGATACTGGTTGTTCCCAGCCATCGGTTCGAGTCATATCGGCTGGCGATTTCGAGCTTGTCGCACGGAATCAATGGTACGCCACGCCACGTGATCACTGGCGTGCCAAACAGCACGGTGGTGACCGGCGGAACGCCACGCCACGTGCATTCCCTCTCAAAAGCGGCGATCGCCTTGGGGTGGGCCAGAAAGAACGCGGGCTTTTTCCAGACCATTGCCAGCAATTCATCCAGGTCATCGGGAGTGGGGGCACCGTAGCGTGTGCTGATACGCATCGCCGGGTCGACCGAATGCAACAGCCCGAACTTACTGCTGTTGATCAGTTCCCATTCCTGCCGTTCCTTGATCCCTTCGACCGTCAACCGCATCTGCTCTTCAAGCTGATTGAACGGGCCGTTATACAGGTCGGAAACGCGCGTGTGGACTCGGACGACTGTCTGCACCGACGACAACGAGTATTCGCGCGGTGTCGGGCTGTAATCGACAAACGTTTCCGGGATCTCGACGTTCTCGGCGAAGCCCGATACCAGGTCGATATTCCTTTCGCCATAGCGATTGACGGTGGATCGTAACTCCAGATGGTCGTCGATGGCGTTCTGAAATTCGCTGGCGAAAGTCGGCAGTTCCTGAAGGACCAAGTCGAGATCCTTACGGGAGACTGACAGGAACACGCAAGGGGTGATCGTGCGGACCGTGACATCGGAGGGCTTCCCCGAGACCAGATCGCGCTCGCCAAAGAATTCACCCTCGGTGAGCAGCGCGATCCGCAAATCGCTGCCATGGGCTCCCTTGCTGAGGACTTCGACCTGCCCCTGCGCGATGATGAAGAACTTGGTTCGATCCTCCCCCTCGACCAGCAGGTTGTTTCCCAGACTGATCTCTTCGACTTTGAACCGGTTCGCCATCCGCTTCACGATCGCGTCGGGCAGCTTGGAGAACAGCGGAACGCTGCGGAGCGCCTCGGGAGGGAACGCCGGCGCACCCGCTGTGAGGTCGACGTCGATTCGTTCCGCCTTGGACAATTCGACCTTGGTGCGATTGACGCGATAGGTTCCCCCTTCCACCTGGACCCACGGCAACATGCCCAGGAGCCATCGCGGAGTGATTGACATCATCTTGGGTGATGTCTTGGTAGTGTTCGCCAGATTTCTGGCGACCGCGGTGGTCACGCTGCGTTGCAACAGGTTGTCGGACATGATTTCGCTGACTTCTGAGACGATGTTCTCTGGACTTGCAACAGGAAATGTGGTGTGGTCGCGTCGCTTTCGACGGAGCTGTTATGACGGTGGTTTGGTGTCGAAGATCCGATCAAAAACCGCTCCATCGCCAAAGAACTTTTCAAAGGCATCGCCCCAGTCCTTGGCGATCGTAGTGACCGGAAACAGTTCGATCTCGGGGAAATCGGCGACGTGCTTCCGCCTCACCTCGGGATCGATGGGGCGGTAGTGGCGTTGGGCGATGATTTCCTGTGCTTCCGGCTCATAGAGAAACCTCAGGTACGCTTCGGCCACCGCACCGGTCTTTTTGCGTTGAACCACCGCGTCAACCACCGCGACCGTCGGCTCCGCCAGAATGCTGATAGGAGGGTAGACGATTTCCAGCTTTCCTTTCGATTCGGCGACTTCCAGGTGCGCCTCGTTCTCCCAAGTGAGGTGAACATCGCCAATGTTCTTCTGCGAAAAGGTGATTGTAGCGGCCCGCGCGCCGGAGTCGAGGACGGGAACTTGCCGGAAAAGCTGCGTGACAAACGCTTCGGCTTCGTCCGATGTTCCGCCACGGACCGTGACCGACCCCCAGGCAGCGAGAAAATTCAACTTCGCACCACCGCCGGTTTTCGGATTGGGGGTGATAATCTCGATTCCGGGACGAATGAGGTCGGGCCAGTCGCGAATCGCTTTCGGGTTTCCCTTGCGAACGACGAAGACCACCGTTGACGTGTAGGGGAGTGAATGATTGGGCAGGCGATCTTCCCAGCCGTCGGCAATCAGCCCCTTTTTTCGCAGCAGATCGACATCCGACCAAAGCGCGAGTGTGACGACATCCGCTTCCAACCCGTCGACAACTGCCCGCGCCTGGCTCGAAGAACCGCCATGGGACTGCCGAACAGTGACTTTGACACCTGTTGCGTGTTCGTGACTGACGGCGAAGGCGGTGTTCAGGTCGTGGTAGAGTTCGCGGGTTGGGTCATAGGAGACATTGAGGAGTTCGACCGACTTTGGCGAATTCGGATTCGACTTCTGGCATCCAGACGCAAGGCAAAAACACGCCAGCAGAGTCAGGACCGTGCCGGGATACCGGGAGCGCGCGATGGGCATACTGGGTGTCATCCCTGGAAAAGAATTGTCGACAGATAACGTTCGCCACTGTCGGGAAGCACCGTCACGATGGTCTTGCCCGCCGCTTCAGGGCGCGCTGCGACGCGGAGCGCGGCGGCCATCGCCGCGCCGCAACTGATGCCTCCAATGATTCCCTCCAGCTTCGCGAGCTGTCTGGCGGTTTCGATGGATTCGTCGTCCGTCACTTGCAGCACTTCATCGATGATGCTGCGATCGAGGATCTCGGGAATGAAGCCGGCACCGATCCCTTGAATCTTGTGCCGGCCCGGTGCCCCGCCAGACAGAACCGGGCTGGCCGCCGGCTCAACCGCGATCGACACGACGGGGAGTTTCCGTTCGTGCTTGAGATATCGCGAGACCCCGGTGATCGTTCCCCCGGTTCCAACACCCGAGACAAAGTAGTCGACCTTTCCGTCGGTGTCGGCGAAGATCTCGGGACCAGTCGTCTTAAAGTGAATCGCCGGGTTCGCGGGGTTTTTGAATTGCTGCGGCATGAACCAGCCATGTTCTTTGGACAGTTCTTCGGCACGTGCGACGGCACCGCGCATGCCATCGGCGGCGGGAGTCAAAACCAGGCTGGCTCCGAACGCGCTCAACATGGCGCGACGTTCGAGCGACATGGTTTCGGGCATCGTGAGTGTCAATGGGTAGCCCCGAGCGGCGCAGACAAACGCCAGCGCGATTCCCGTGTTGCCGCTGGTCGGTTCGACAATGTGCGTTCCGGGACCGATTTTGCCCTTCTCTTCCGCGTCCCAGATCATGGCAGCACCGATGCGGCACTTGACGCTGTACGCTGGCTTCCGCCCCTCGATCTTCGCGAGGACTCGACCTGGAAGGCCTTGTGCCAAGCGGTTGATCTGGACCAGAGGGGTCCGGCCAATGGACTCGGAATTGTCTTTGAAGATTGGCATGAATGCGGTTGACCGGAGGCGAAGCGGACGCCAGGAAATGGTTTCGGCTGGAAGTAATTTCTACTGGGTTGGTGATATATACGGACCCCAAGTGAGTTTGTCAACTATCCCGTCTGCCGAGACCGCCGCTTAAACCGAGCGCGGTACCAATTGAGGCATTTCGAGCTTGAGGCCACTGCCCCCGTGAGGGGCAGGTGAATCAGATCTGCGCTCAGGTGCG
>JAPLOC010000658.1 GCA_026692825.1 Planctomycetota bacterium
CAAACGGACGGAAAGAATTTGACAGGATGAAGAGGATGAAAGGGATGAACAGGATGGAGTCACTCGTCATTTCCGCTCGCTGGACAAATTCCAAATGCACTGAGTCGGAAACGGCCTTCGTCTGGAGGGCAAGAGCTATACTCCACGCCGCCCGAATTCGGATGGCGTTAAGAGCGTCCGCCCACGGTCATGGAGGGAGATCCAGTGAAACGTCTGTACCAGACATCCGACGCGTTGGAACGCGTGACTGCGGTGATTACTCCCAATCCACACGAGTGACTGCCGCCTCAGGAATCCTGTTCATCCTCTTCATCCCTTTCATCCTGTCTAAAACTTCTTCCAATCCGCGTTGTGTGGTCGTGCGGTTTGAAGGATGGGACAGACGGACGGAAAGAATTTGACAGGATGAAGAGGATGAAAGGGATGGAATCACTCGCCATTTCCGCTCGCTGGACAATTTCCAATTGCACTGAGTTGCAAACGGTCTTCGTCTGGATGGCAAGAGCTATTATCCACGCCGCCTGAATTCCGATGGTAGGCACCGCCCGCCCGCGAATTCCGCCTCACCCCCCAGCCGCAGACCATCCCGCCTGCGGGGACCGATGCACGAGCGGCGGGCGACCACCCAGCAGATCTGCCACCTGCTTCTGAATTCCCGTGACGGCGTCCGCATCGCTGTGGACGGCGATTTCTAGTGTGAACGTTCGTGACGCCCCGGGGGACAGAACCTCGATCCGCCCCTGGCCGCGTTCATACGCCTTCAGATTGGGGAAGTTCGTCGCCGGCTCCAGTCCGGTGCAGTAGCCGTCGGCCTCGGCCTGGGTGTTTTTCCACAGCGCAAAGCACGGCAGGTCGCGTTTGGCGAACTTCAGGCTGACTCCGTGGTTCCCCGCCGCATTCCGCAACAGCGTCACGGTTTTTCCTGCTTCGTCACAGGCAAGGTCGATGTAGTAGACCTGCTCGGCAAACCCCGTTTCCGGTCCCCGAAACGCGTCCCACGAGTCGATCCCTTCCGCCGCCCGGAAATCGCGCGGCACGACGGTTGTCGCCGGCAGTTCCAGCAGTGACCCTTCGCCCAGGACCGGGGGACCAAACTGGGTGTGATACAGCAGTTGCAGGTCGGCCGGTTTCGCCGACAGATTGGTCACTTCGTCGATCAACGTCAGCGAATTCGAACCCAGCGTGGTGACGATGGTCGACTTCAAGCGCAGGCAGGGACCAAACATCATCGTTTCGTCAACGACCCCCGTGACGCGAATCGTCCCGGGACCGTCCGTATCGACCGACACCCGAACCGAGTGTGCTGGGATGTTGGCGATCCGTCCATGCAGTGTCGCGCCGTTTCCCGGCGGACCGTTCGCATCCAGCCCGCAACGGCAGAGCCACTCATTGAAGCCGGCCAGCCAGCCAATCTCTCCCCGGTCGTGCGCATTCACGAACGCGGGATTGACGGGAAGCGCGACCGGCGACTGCCATCCCAAGTCCAATCCATCGCACTGACCCCGCCATAACCCCATGCCACGCGTCGGGAGAATGGAAAACGAGAACCGTCCGTTGTCGACTTCAATCACATCGACGCCGTCCGAGACGCCGCCGCGAAGGGTGTATTTTTCAATCGAACCCGGCTGAGGTGCCGAGCCGGCGACCGCGATGG
>JAPLOC010000659.1 GCA_026692825.1 Planctomycetota bacterium
CTTCCGCGTATTGAACAGATTCTCCCAACTCGTCGCGGCGGCGAGTTCCTGTTCCGTGGGGGGCGTGTCGCGGGGATCAGGGACACCCATCTCGATCCATTTCACAAAATCCGCGATGACCGCCTCGTCCAGTTTGCCCCCATCTTTGGGCATCTTCACCACATTGCCTTCGTGGCGCAGGATGGGCAGCAGCGAACTGTCGGCGGGCTTGCCTGGAACCACAATCGGTCCGCTGTCCCCACCTTTGAGCAGAGCCGCGCGGTGGTCGACCGCCAGTCCTCCCTGTGCCGATTTCGTCGAATTGTGGCACTTGTAACACTGCTCGACCAGAACCGGTCGAATCCGCGCTTCGAAGAATTCCAGTTGAGCCGGTGGCAACGGCTCGGCGGCGGTCGCGGGAATACCGATGACCATCAGAACGGCGAGCAGCATTAACCCGGTTCCCATCGCCTGCGGAATCCAGTTATACGTTCCGCCGATGCCAACGCGGAAATTGCGGAAGTCAAATGGCATTGGGACGCGAGTCGCTGGGGGCATTCAAGGCGTGGCGGCGAGAACCGAGAAGGTTTTTCAGGGGCGAGGCGCTCCGGTACGCGGGAGTGTACCAGAGCTGGTCCGACTTTCCCAATTTCGAGCGTGACATTAAATTGACCTGCATGGCCCCCCGTCACATTGACCGCGACACCCGAAAGATCCACCGTGGCCACCGGAACTGAAACGCTCTCCTCCATCGACCAGACACTTCAGCAGGTCCGACAAGGGATGCAGGAGACTGATCGAGAGATTCAGCGCCAGACTCAGGAACAAGTGAAGCTCCGGCAGGAGCAGGCTTCGCTGTTTCGCGATCTCGCCCGAGTGCGTTTGAACCTGATCAACCAGGGAGCGATTGTCGCCGGATTCGACGACGCGGAACGTCATGTTCAGGATCTGCTCCGACGCCGTAACGAGAAGCTCGAACTGCTGGAACGCCAAGGCGCGGAGATTCAGACGAGACGGAAGGAACTCGAGGAACAGCGCGCCGCCCAGCAACGGCAAATCGCCGCCGCTTCGTCGGAACTCGACCAAGTCGAGGGGGAGGTCCAGCGGCGGTTGAAGGGGGAACCCGCCTATCAATCGCAGTTGGCGAAAGCGCAACAGGTCGATGGGGTCGCTCGGCACGCGGAAGAGAAATCCCTTCAGGTGGAACGCGATCACGCCGAGAAGGGAAAGCCATTCGAAGCGGATCGACTGTTCCAGTATTTGTGGAATCGCCAGTATGGAACGTCACATTACCGGGCGAATCGCCTGTTCGAGCGGCTGGATGGCTGGGTCGCGAAATTGTGCCGATATTCCGAATCGCGGCCCAACTATCAGGCGCTGCGGGAAATCCCGAAACGGCTGGCGATTCACGCGAAACGTTCGCGGCAGTTGGCCGACCGGGAGTTCGCCACGCTGAGCGCTCTGGAAGCGGCGGCGGCGAAAGCCGGTGGCGTTCTTCCGCTGCGCGAGCGTGTCGAACAGGAACGACAAACCGCAGACCGGCTCGACGCCGCGATCAAGGCTCAGGAAGAGCAGTTCGAAGGGGTCATGCGGCAACGGTCGAAATTCGCGGGTGGGGAGGACGACGACTTTCGCTTGAGCCAGGAGACGCTGATGCGGCAACTGCAACGGGAACCGTTGCCCGAATTGATGCGACAGGCCGAAGCGACCCCGACCCCCGAAGACAACGTGATCGTCCGCCGACTCGCCGACCTGGAACAGTTCCATGGCCAGGTTCTGGTCTCATTGGAACGCGCCAAGCAGTTGCATGAACGCAACCTCGACCGGGTTCGGCAACTGGAACAAGTCCGCAGAGATTTCAAACAGAACCGGTTCGACGACGTTCACTCGGTCTTTCCGGATGGAGCGATCGTCGCCACGATGCTGACCAGCTTCTTGCGAGGGCTGACAACGTCGGGCGAATTGTGGAACACGATCCAACGGCAGCAGCGGTACCGCAAAATGGACTCGGATCCCACATTCGGCAGCGGAAGTATTCTGGGGCCGGGAGGCGGCACCTGGAGTTTTCCATTTCCCTCCGCGGGAGGTGGATTCGGTGGCGGATTACCAGGAGGCATCCCAGGGGGATTTGGGTTCCCCACCGGAGGCGGACGCCCTTCGGGAGGCCCGGCTTCCGGGGGCCAATCAGGGGGCGGGTTCGCGCCTGGCCAGGATTTTCGCACGGGGGGAACGTTTTAGGAGCCGGCACAGCGTCGGTTTTTACACTCCACGGCTGGCCTAGATCAAACATGTGCTAGGGCTCCAGCCGAGTGCTCTTCCAAGAACGTTCGCCCTCGTATCGCGTCGGATTTTGTCCATTCACGTAGTTGTGGCTACTTAACGGACCAACTCACTTCGCGGGCGTCAAAGTGAACGTGATCTTGTCGATCGTGCCGGTGAACGGGAAC
>JAPLOC010000660.1 GCA_026692825.1 Planctomycetota bacterium
ACGGCGACGCAGTCACAGGCGGCTACAGAAAGCAAACCTCCTTCTGACAAGGACTTGCACCTTGCCGGTTCATTCCACTTACAAGCGCACACCCCTGCCCCCTTGGGGGGCAGGTGAATGAGATCGAGGGCTAACCACGGATGCCTGCACGGGGCGCAGACCCCATGCCGGCTCGTCCGGCAGGTGAATCAGATCTGCGCTCAGATACGTGTCAATCGCGTTGTTTTGCATCACCGCCACACTGGTCCGTCAAGTGTTTGTGGCGTCAATCTGGTTGTGCGGAGATCCTCGTCGAACTTAAGAACCCGAGCGGCGGTCTGATTCACCTGCCACAGGACGTGGCAGGGGTCTGAGTTGCGATCGAGGCGTGTCGAGTTAGCCACCGATCTCCTTCACCTGCCGAGCAAGCCGGCACGGGGTCGCTTAAAGAATGTCGTGTTTTCGGTCGTGCGGAGTATAACCGTCTCGTATCATCTCAACAAAAAGACATTGGACCCATGCCTTCCAAATCCCAAGGGGGTACTGGGGGGGCAACATCCCCCCAGCACCTGCCCTATGCGGGGATCGTATCGGGCGACCGCCGACGGCGACCGCGGGCGGAGATCTCTATCGCGCCGAACTCGCGGCGACCGGCATTCTCGACGTCGTGCTGGTTGGCACTTCGTGGTTCAGAATCTGCCAAACGGCGCGACGGGGGGTGTCGACGGTTTGAGCCGACAATCTTGGATGTCCGACAACATCACCCAGGGCGAGAATGTTCTTCCGCCAGGTGCGTTGCTGGTCATCGCACCACAGACGGCCGCGCTCGTCGATCTGGACTCCCGACTCTTCCAGTCCCAATCGATCGGTTCGCCCGCGACGTTCGGTGGCAAACAGCACGCGCTCGGCTGAGAGACGCTCTCCCGACACCAGCTCCACCTGAGCGGTGTTGTTCGGCGCGAGTTCCGCCGCGATCACCTCGGCGTCGGGCATGAAGCGCACACCCAGGCGCTGAAGTTGTCGAATGATCGCGCTGGTTCCGACCGACGAACCATCGCGGAGCTGTTTCTGCCGCTCGATCAGAGTGACACGTGTTCCCAGCAGGCTGAACAGGTACGCCGCCTCAAGTCCGGTCTCGCTCGCACCGACGATCGCTAGCGACCGAGGCGGATGATTGAGCCGTCTGAGATCGTCTGCGATGAGTAATCGATCGCCGTCGATTGTCATGCGGGGTGGCGCGACCGCCTGGGTTCCCGTCGCGATGATGGAGAAGTTGGCCGTGAGGCACTGGCGATTCGAACTCGTCCCGATTTCGAGGTTGAAACAGTCGAGAAATCGAACCTCTCCAGAAAACTGATCGACGCCAAATCGTTCCAGTCGAGTCTGCAAGACCGCGTATTCGCACGATTCAACTTCCGCCGCCTCGTGGAACAGGGCGGACATGCCGGGATGCGGTCGGCCCGCATCTGTCGCAGCTCGCACCGGTCGCGTGCAGACGCGAATCGCGTCGCGCAAACGTTGGATTTTGGTCGCCGAGACGTTGAAATCTGACGTGGAGTCAAAGAACGGGTTAACCAGGGCCACTCGTCGGTGGAGTCGCCCGGCGGCGAGTGCCGCCGCGTGCGCCGCGGGCGTATCGCCAAGTACCACCAGGTCGTAATTCATGTCGCCAGCTCCGGAACGGGGGGAAACTGGGTCGGGGCGATCCTGTTCGCCAGCAGCAAAATCTCCGTATCTTACGCAAACCCACAGTTCTGGTATCGAACGCCTGTTAAGATATTCCACAGAGGAAATTTGAACCTGTCCCGTAGATCTGGGGATTTGACTGCGAACGGTGTGGTTGTGACGGTTGTGCCGGCGACATGAAGTTTCGGTGAAGTTGGCGGGGAAATTCCATTGCCAATTGATCCAGCCGGTTGCCACTCCCGTTTCCCCGGTCAGAACAAGATCCAGACCAAGACGAAATCACCCGCCACACACTCTATTCAGAGAGGAATCCATGTCATGGCGAACAGTGAAGAAGAGGTGTTCTTTCCCGACGAGCCGCGCGCCGGTCGGGGCCCGCGTCGGCCCGTCGCCCCCGCCCGCGGCTGGAAAGTCATGGGGGCCGCCGTCGTCGGCCTTCTGGTGTGTGCGGTGGGAACGTTCGCGACCTGCTATACGCAATTCGTGATCGACGTCCCCGTGAAGCACATGGCGGTGCTGATCAAGAAGACCGGACACGATTTGAAGAACGGCGATGAAATTGCCCCGGACGCGACCTTCAAGGGGGTTCAAAAGGAGGTGCTGACCGAGGGGCGGTATGTGCTGAAGTACGACCCCTACCACTGGTCGTGGGAAGTGATTCCGCAACTGGAGATTCCCAACGGAAAAGTCGGTGTGCGCGTTCGGCTGCATGGCGACGATCTTCCTCCAGGAGAGTTGCTCGCCAAACTCGACACCCAAAAGGGCATCGTCCCGGGGGTGCTGCAACCAGGTCGCCACGCGGTGAATCCGTACTTGTATAAGGTCGAGATTCACGATCCGGTCACCGTGCCGGCAGGTTACAAAGGGGTGAAAACGAACCTGACGGGTCCGATTCCGACCCAGCCCGAGGATTATTGGAACGACGCCGACGACGAGACGCATCGCAAGCTGCTGGTGAAGCCCGGCTTCCGGGGCGTTGAGAAAGAAACGCTTGATCCGGGGACGTATCCTCTCAATCCGTTCGAGGTTGCCGTTAACCTTGTCGACTGCCGGAACCAGCGGTTCAATCTGTCTGAGAGCAAGGATCTCGGGTTTCCGTCGAAAGACGGCTTCTGGGTGAGTCTCGACAGCATTGTCGAGTTTCGCGTGAACCCCGCGATGGCCGCCAAGGCGTACGTCCTTTACAACGAAGAAGTCAACGGCAACAAGGTCGACGAAGAGGTCGTTCGCAAAGTGATTCTGCCTGCCGCCCGCAGTTTCTGTCGACTGCAAGGGTCGAACAACACGGGGCGCGAATTCATTCAGGGTCGGACGCAGTTTCAGGAGAATTACCAGGCGACCATGAAGTCGAATTGCGATCCCCTGGGAATCGAAATCATTCAGGCGCTGATCACCAAGATCAATCCTCCCCAGCAGATCGCGAAACCGGTTCAGGACCGCGAAATCGCGAAACAGAAAGCCGAGCAATACACCGAACAGATCAAGCAGCAAAAATCGGAAATCAAGCTCGCGATCGAACAGGAACTGGTGAAACAGAAGCAGGCGCTGGTGACCGCTGAGCAGTCGGTCATTCGCGACACGACACAGGCACTGCGAGAACAGCAGGTGGCGGTGACCAAAGGGGAAGAGAAACTGGCGGTCGCCAAATTGCATCTGGAGGCGGCCAAAGACGAGTCGGCGGCCACCAAGGCGCGCGGTGAAGGGGCTGCCGAGGTGGTGAAGTTCAAGAACGCGGCGGAAGCGGCCGGCTGGAAGCACGCGGTCGAGGCGTTCGAGGGAGATGGCAACCGCTACGCCCAGTTCGTCCTGTATGAAAAGCTCGCCGGGGCCTATCGCAATGTAATGATCAACACTGCCGACAGTCCCCTGATGAAGGTCTTCGAGACCTTCCAGACCCCGGGATCGCTGCGACCCGGTAAGGGCTATGTCCCGGGAGGGGGGGCGACGGCGGCGAGTCCCGCGAACCCCCGCGGTCCGCGAGTGGTTCGCCCATCCAATCCCGAAAAGGCCGATTCACCGGACGACGCCACCGATCTCGCCCGCCCGGTTGCTGATTCCAATGCCAAACCCTAACCAGCGGATAATCACTGACGGAGAGTGTCTCGCACCGCGGGAAACTCGATTCAGGCAACCAGTGATTCACAACTCCCTCTGGCACAATTCATCACACGGGACAAAATCATGAGTACTACGAATACCACAATCCGACGCATCAGTTGGCTGGCGACCATTGCCTTTCTGGGATGGTTCGCGTTTGAGGCGTTTCACTGGACTGTCAACCACGTTTATGTTCCCCCGGGCAAGAGTTTGTTGCTGCGGTACAAAGGGCCGCTGTTGTTTGGCGGAGGCACATCTCCACAACCGGGCCGACTCGCCAGTCTCGAAAAGATGGAGGTGGGAGTCATGGAAGAAATGGTCGGCCCCGGTCGCCACTTCTATTGCCCGCTCTGGTGGGAGCGGACGCTGGTGGACGATGTCGTCGTCGAGCCGGGTGAAATCGCGATTGTCACCAGTCTGGTGGGAGACGACTTGGTCGCGGCGACCGATCAGCAGTCGACTGACAACCAGTTCCTGGTCGAAGGAGAGCTCGGCAACACAACGGTGAAGGGGATGCTTCGCCGGGTCTACGGACCGGGCCGGTACCGCGTCAATCCCTATGCCTACAAGGTCGACAAGATCAAGACGCAAAAAGACGCCTCGGGAACCCAGACCAAGCACTCGGGATGGGTCTCGATTGGAACGGGTCACGTTGGCGTCGTCACCAACCAGACCGACAATCCGAAGACCGGCGCGAAGAAGGGGATTCAGCCGCAGCCGTTGCCCCCGGGGCTCTATGCCGTCAACCCGCGTGAACAGCAGATCGACGCCATTGAGATTGGGTATCGCGAAAAGACGATTCAAACCGCGCTGAAGCACGACGCCTCGGGGCAGTTGCTGCTGGACGAGAGTGGTGAACCGCAGATGGCCGACAACGCCGGCGGGATCGCGTTCCCTTCGAAAGACGGGTTCACGATCCACATGGACTTCACCGCGATCTGGGGAATCATGCCCGAGCAGGCACCGCGTGTGGTTGAGTTCAGCGGGAATGTCGACGCGGTCGAACAACGGGTGGTCGTTCCCCTGATCGAGAGCATTTGTCGCAACGAGGGTTCCAAGCTTGGCGCGGTCGAACTTTTGGTGGGCGAGACCCGCGAACATTTCCAGGACGAAACGACATTGCAGTTTGAGACCCGGTTGAAGGAAACGGGGGTCGCGTTGCAATACGGCCTGGTTCGGCACATCTACATTCCGCGCGACGTGCGAATTCCGATTCAACAGCGGTATCTCGCCGACGAGTTGACGTTGACCCGCGATCAGGAACAGCTCACTGCCAAGATTGAAGCGGACCTGAGGGAGCAGGAACGGACTGTGGAACTCGAAACCGAACGGATTGTGGTGGAGACGGAGAAACTGGTCGCCGAGAAGCAGGCGGAAGGTAAGAAGACCGCCGCCGAAACCCGAGCGGAGACGACCAAACTCGTTGCAACGGGAGGCGACCGTAATGCTGGGCGAAGCGGACGCCGACGCGCAGACGCTGATGGAGGAAGCGAGAGCGGGACGGTTCAAACTCGCGGTGGCGGCTTTCGGAACGGGCGAGGCGTTCAACCAGTGGGTCTTCGCGACCGGACTTCCCGACGACCTCCAATTGCAGATGCTCTACGCTGGGGAAGGGACATTCTGGACCGATCTGAAGGGTTTCAGCGAGACGATGCTGGGTCGTCAGGCGAGCCAGCAGACCAAGAAGGAGAACGCCAAACCGGACACCGGTCGGCCGGCTCGGTGACGGTGTACTCCATGGAGTGCGGGATCTCGATCCCGCCTTCCGTTCTTCCTCACAATATCTCGCGGCAGGCAGAGTGGACTCCCTGCGGAGGCGGTCGCGACGAAACGACTGCATGCCCCTTTCGGCTTCCCCCGGGAGACAAGTCCGGGTTCGTAAGGAGCCGCGCACGCAGTAAGCGGTTATCGACGACCGCTTACTGCGTGCGCGGCTCTGACGCAATGGCGTTGTGTTCCCCGTGAAAAGTCAAGTTGAGTTCGCGCGGACGAATTTCACCTGCTCAATGTGCTGGTGTGTCTGCCGGGTGTCGAGGGAGGATGAAGGAAAGGCGGGGACAAGGCCCCGCACTCCATAGCGGGTAAGGGAGAGGCGTCCCTCTCCCTCCCCTTCGTCGCGACGGGGTCAATTCCCCGTATTTACCGGCGTGC
>JAPLOC010000661.1 GCA_026692825.1 Planctomycetota bacterium
GATCGCCAGATCTAGACAGGGGCCGATGAGATACAAACTGGTCACAGCTCCCAGTCCTCGTTCCCCCCAGCCCGACATGGTCATGAGAATCGAGGCGGTCGCCGCCCCGACGCCCATCACAGTACCCGCCCCCACACGGGGGACGAGTGCCAAACCGAACACCATCGGAAACACGGCCCGCAGGATTGAGTGCCCGGGGAGTTTGAGTTTGAATTCCAGAGTCGTGACCGCGAGCGCCGATGCGACGCCGCACACAACGAGAATCGCCAGCTCCCGCGTGGAGATCGGAGCGGCCGAATCTCGCCGCGCGACCGGCAGCCTGCTTGCGTTCTCGAGTGAGTCTTTCCAGGGGAGTAGTCTAATGCTCACGGTTTGGTCGCTTCCCACGGAAACGGGGACAGGTTCACCGCACTCATTGCGGGAACGGCGGTTCAACCGGTTGCGAAGAGACACCCGCATTCCCGCCACCAGCCCTGCTCGGCAGGACTGGTGGCCGGATCATAGCCCGCCCGAAGTCATTCGAAAAGTCAAATGGCACGGCAATGCGACTTGAGAGGCCGCTTGCCCGGCTTTGGAGCTGTTGATGCCGCTTACTGACGGGCGCGGCCACATCAAATCGTCTCAACACGGACCGCGCGGAGTAGAATTGGTGCCGCGCTCGATTTAGGTCGGCCGCACGGTCGCGGCACGCGGACCGTTGATCGGTTCGGCGTCGTCAATCTGGCACGTGGCGATCTCTCCCGACTCGTCATCTTCACGCAAGGTGAGTTCCGCGCCGGGTGCGAATCGCAAGACGAGTAGAGCCCCCGCACGGGCGAAGGACGAAACCGCGAACAGGAACAGATACGCCTCCCGGCACTGTCCCAGGGTCTTCAACACGCAACCACCAATGATGGCGCCAATGACCAGCGCCACCGAATTCGCCAGGTTGAACATCGTGAGAATGCTGGTCCGTTCTTCGCGTCGAACGGTCTCGAAAAAGAGCAGAAACATGGCGAGTTCGTAGGCGGCCCAGACCGCGCCGGCGAGAAACTGCACTCCGGCGAGCATCCAGAAATTGTCGGCGTAGAGCCACAATCCCGAGACCGGCATGATCCCGATTCCTCCGATCCACAGCAGTCGGCGGGCACCAAACACCGCCGCCAGTCGGCCGCACGCGGGCAAAGCCAGAATCTTCGCCACAAACGAAGTCGCCAGCAGCGCGACGAAGTGCAGGTACGAGATCTTCAACTGACCCAGCATGAACGGCGAGAAGTACGGTCCCGAAATCTGGACCGCGATCTGCACCGCGAGGAAGTAGAGCAGCAATCGCTCGCTGCCACCCGCCCGGATTCGTCCGACCAACTCGCCGATCGAAACCTGCAACTGCCGGCCGTGCATATTGACCGTCTCGGTCTGCCGCGACAGGAATCGGGCGGAAATAAGTCGGCAGACGGCGGCGACGGTAAAGATGGCGGCGAACAGCAGCAGGAGGTTGCCATGCTGTTTGCCATATTGGAGAGAGAGTCCCCCCACCAGGAACCCCAACAGCACGCCAGCCTGCCCCAGACGGGTCCGCATGGCGAAAAACGGCGCGCGGACCCGGAACGGAACCACGGTTTCCATCCAGGTATTCCAGGCGGGCCCCGCCCCCAACCCGCCGCCCCAGTACAGGGAGACAGCGGCGAAGACCCCCCAGATCGGCATCGCTCCATAGAGCGCACCGATGATCAGCGGAATGAAACTGGAGCCTTGTAACGCGACGCAAATCACGCACCACATGCGGTTCGAGCCAAGCTGGCGAACCGCAAACGGGGAGACGAGTTGCAGGAACGCGCCAATCAGCAGCGGCACCGACGCGATCAGTCCCGAGACGATTTCTCCCATTCCCAACGCCAAAGCGAACGCGGGAAAGTAGGTCTCTCCGATCCCCACCATGATGCTGAAGGCGGCACCGTCGGCGACACTGTTGCGCAAGTTGCGACGCAGCGTGCGACGTCGGCCGTGACGCTTCGGGCGGAGGGTTCGAAGGGGAGTGGACGAAACGGAAGGTGTCGTACTGGACGGCTGCCCAGACGGTGAGTCGCCATGACCCGTTGCGGGTGCATGGGAGACGCGAGTGTTCATGGAGTCAACGCAAGAGAGGGGGGATCACAGAACGTGATCGCAGTGGGGCGAGGCAAGCATTCTACCAGAGACGCCCAACCGGGGGAAGAGGTTCATTGAGATCACGGACTGCCTGCTTCGCTGGCGAAGCAGGCCTGGATATACTCTCCCCCAGTCCGGTTGAAGACCGAACACTGTCGCCACGCCGAATTCGTCTGGTTTTGTTCCGTTGGTCCCGCTGGGTCGCCGCTCATGTCAAATCCCAACTCTCCTTCCAAGATTGGTCACCTGTCGTTGTGTGTGGTGATCGCTTCGCTGATCTCTGTCACGTCCCTGCTCGGAACCCGGGCGACGGGTGAGCCGTTGCAGAATCGGGATGACGGACTCAGCAACGGAACGGTGGTCACCCCCAAAGACACCCCGGTCGCCCAGCTTTTCGACGGTAAGTCGCTGGAGGGTTGGGAGGGGGATTTGGAGTTGTGGAAAGTCGTCGATGGCTGCATCGTCGGCGATTCGCCCGGCATCAAGCACAACCAGTTTCTGGCGACCCGTCAGACGTTCTCGAATTTCGAACTTAAGCTGGAATTCCGCCTCAAAGACGGCAAGGGGAATACGGGTGTTCAGTTTCGTTCGAAACGCGTTCCCGACAGCACCGAGGTTTCGGGTTATCAGGCCGACATTGGCGAGAAGTACTGGGGCTGTCTCTATGACGAGAGCCGACGGAACAAAGTCCTGGTTCAGGCGGCCGACGAGCTGGAACCTGCCCTCAAAAAGGAAGGGTGGAACACCTACACAATCCGCGCCGCGGGCGACCACATCACCCTCGCCATTAACGGCGTGACCTCGGTGGACTACGTCGAGAAAGACAAAGACATCGCTCGCGAAGGGATCATCGCGCTGCAAGTCCATAGCGGCCCTCCGCTCAAAGTCGAGTTCCGGAACATCCGGATCCGGGAACTTCCGGAAGACGCGAAATAGTCCTGCGCTGGCGAATCTCGAATGGAAGGGGGGAGTTGCAACCCGGTCCACGATCGGAGAATCTCTGACCTCCCTGCCCTAGCACCTGCTCCTGTCTCTGCCTCTCGTCTCTCCGATCGAACTCAACCCCTCACACATGTTGCATCTGGTCATTATGGCTGGCGGAAGCGGAACCCGCTTCTGGCCGGAAAGCCGCCGCGCCCGCCCCAAGCAGTTCCTCACTCTGGCGGGAGAGACCTCTCTGATTCAGCAGGCGGCACACCGTTGCCGGCCGTTGATTCCCGCCGAGCGCACCTGGGTCGTCACCGGCTCGGCCCACGCCG
Organism: Planctomycetota bacterium; assembly: GCA_026692825.1. GTDB lineage: Bacteria > Planctomycetota > Planctomycetia > Planctomycetales > Planctomycetaceae > UBA10511. The sequence continues at coordinate 3,387 of JAPLOC010000661.1, forward strand.
CCGAGACCCGCAAGCAGTTGGCCGAACTTCCCGAATCGCAGGTTCTCCTGGAGCCATGCGGCCGGAACACCGCCCCATGTATCGCGCTGGCGGCATTCGCCGTCACGCAAGCCGACCCCAACGCGACGATTCTGGTCACTCCCGCCGATCACCTCATACGCCCCGAACCCGCGTTTCGGGCAAAAGTCGCCGAGGCGCAGGCTCTATTGGGTGAGCATCCCGATGCGAGCGTGCTGATCGGCA
>JAPLOC010000662.1 GCA_026692825.1 Planctomycetota bacterium
AGCAGCAGGTTGAGCGTACCGTCTTCACGATTGATTCCCTTGGAAAACTGCGTCAATTCAATCGACAGCACTTCGAGGTTCGCGAAGACGTTATCGAGCCGGGTCACGATCGTGCTGCTTTTCTTCGCCAGCGGCGCGGTCGCGTCGCTGATGTTGGCCAGCGCGTCATTCGCGCTGTCGACCGCCGACGCGATGTTTTTGATCGTCAGTCGGGTCTCTTCGATCATGTCGGGCATCGCCGCCAGACTGCGTTTGAGGTTTTCCTTATTTTCGGGATCCTGCAAAATCTGATTCGCGTTTCGGGTCGCGACGGTGAATTCCCGCAAAGAGGCGACCGCTTCGACGATCACGGTGTCGAGGTCTTCCTTGTGCGTATCAACCAGCGAGTTGACGTTCTTCCCGACCTTGCGCCATTCGGTGCTGGTCGCTTCGAACGATGCCAGCGTCGTTTGCACGTCGGCACTCAGGCGGGTCACCAGTTCCACCGGATCCTCGCCGGTCAGTCCGTCCAGTCGATCCCCTGCTTTCAGAAACTCTTTGCTGCTCCCTGGAGCGAATTCGATCGTTGCATCCCCCAGAATCGATCGCGTGAGGCTCGGCTCGCTGTCTTTCCGCAACGGGAATTTCTCGCGGATGTCGATCACCAGATCGACTCCGCCACGGCGGTCGTCGAAGGTAACCTCCTTCACGGAACCAATCAGAATTCCGCTTTTGCGGACCGGGGTTCCCCGTGTGACCCCCGGGGCTTTTTCGAAATGAACGGTGACGGCGTATTTCCGTTCCCAGAACGAATTGAGTTCACCAAAGCGAATGACGAGCCCCGCGCCGGCGACCACGGCGGCCACGACCAGCATTCCGACGCGAAATTCCAGTTGACGTTCCGACATGTCGGCTTCCTTACCTTGTCGCCATTTCCAGCAGACGCTCACCCGCCTGGCCGTGTACGAACTGATACACCCGCGGGTCGGCGGCGGTGAACGCCTCGGCCGGGGTGCCGTCGAAGATGATTTGCGGTTCGTCCGCACCCAGGCGGGGCTGGGGATAGAGCATGATGACCCGGTCGACCGTCCGACCGACGGTCACCATGTCGTGCGTGACGACAATGCTGGTGATGGGTCGGCGTTCCCGGACCTGCAGGATCAGCTCGTTGATCACGTCGCTCATGATTGGGTCGAGTCCGGTCGTCGGTTCGTCGTACAGCATGATCTCGGGAGCCAGCGCCAGCGCTCGTGCCAGCCCCACCCGTTTGCGCATGCCACCCGACAACTCGGCCGGCTTCTTCGCCGACGCCGACTCGGGAAGTCCCACTTCCCGCAGCCGTTCCCGCACGATGTCTGCGATTTGAGACTCGGGCATTCGCGTGTTCTGGCGGAGTCCGAACGCGACGTTGTCGGCGACGGTCAGACTGTCGAACAGGGCCGCCTGCTGAAAGACATACCCGAATCGAAGGCGGTCGCTGGTCAGCTCTTTTTCGCTGCGTCCTTCCATCGGTCGGTTGTCGAGCAGGACCGCCCCCTCCGACGGATTCAGCAGCCCGATCATGAGCTTCAGGGTGACGCTCTTTCCACAGCCGCTTTCGCCGATAATCGCCACCGATTCGCCGCGCTGGATGGTGAACGACACATCGCGCAGCACGTGCTGACCACCGAAGCGACGATGCACTCCGCGAAACTCAATGATGGCAGGGGTGTCGACCATGTGTGACTAGTTCAACCCCGTGGACATGAGGCCCATCAACGGATAGATGGCGTTCAGTAGAATTCCCAGGAAGAAGTCGAGCGCGAGAATCGCGACGAAGCCGTACACAAATGCCTGCGTGGCGGCTTGGCCGACTCCCTCGGCCCCCGCTCGGCAGGCAAAGCCCCGCTGGCACGAGACCAGCGCCATCGCGCCGCCGAAAAAGGTCGCTTTCACGATGCCGCCAGCGACATCGAACCAGTTGATGAATTCTTCGGTGTGGGTCCAATAATGATGGCTGTCGACACCGCAGACCTGGGTGGAGAAGAACCATCCCCCAACCACGCCAGCGGCGTCGGCGAGCAGGGTCAGAACCGGAACCATGATCACGCACGCCACAAATCGCGGCACAACCAGATAGTGCATGGGATTGGCACCCAACACACGCAGCGCGTCGATTTGCTCAGTGATTTTCATGGTGCCCAGCTCGGCGGCCATCGCGCAGCCCACGCGGCCGGCAAGCATCGTCGCCGCCAGAACCGGGCCGAGTTCCTTGACCAGCGAGATATTGATCACCGCTCCCAAATTCGTCTCCAGGTGCATGTAGCGCAACTGGTCGTACGACTGCACCGCCATCACCATGCCGATGAACGCGCCTGTCGTTAAAACGACCGGGATGCTCTCGACTCCAATCTGGTACAGGCAGGTGATGAGGACCGACCGTCGCCAGCGGCGGGTCAACAGCCAGACCAGCATGTCCAGGGCGAACAGCGTCAGTTCCCCCGCGTCACGAATCACCGTCAGGCACAATCCACCGACGACATGTACGATCGTCGTCCGTTCTGTGGCGGGCGATGCGGTAGACATGGGGTTCGGTGGTCCTGGGTTCGGGCCGGCAGTTTGGGGGGAACCGGAAGCGGGCGAACAGTAACCGAATCGGCAAATTGGAGCGAGATCAATTCTCCGGTGGATTGGTGTAAAATTGGCGATTTGCGTAGGATGGGCCGTGTTCGTTGGTCTCCTTGGCTTCGTCGGAATCCCAACCGCCTGCCCACCATGATGATCTTCCGATATCGCAATTCGCTTCGGTTCTCACTCGCTGTCGGTCTGATCGCGGCGGTGACGGCGGTGTCCCATTCCGACGACGGACCGGCCGCTTGGACTCCCGCCCTGATTCTCAAAACCAAGGTTGTGGGGGAGATTTCGCTGTCGGCTGGTGGGAAACGCGTCGCCTTTTCGGTGACGAGTTCTCATCTGGAGGAGGACCGCAGCGAATGGATCTCTCAAATCCACGTTGCCGACGCCGATGGTGGCAACCCGTTCCAGTTGACCCGAGGTGAAAAGTCGGCGAGCGCCCCCGAATGGAGTCCTGACGGAGAATGGGTCGCGTTTCTGTCTCCCCGCTCGGGAGTCAAGGCGAACCTATGGCGGATTCGCGTGAACGGCGGTGAGGCGGAGCAGTTGACCGATGAGAAGGGGGGAATTGTCTCGTTTAAATGGGCACCCGACGGCAAATCGATTGCCTTTCTGATGCCCGACGCCAAAACAGAAGTTGAGGAACGTGCCGAGCGCGAGCGACACGACGCGTTTGTCGTGGACGAGAATCCCAAGCGGGCGCGGCTGTATGTCGTCGACGCGGCGCTGGAAGCCAAACCCGTGCGGGCTGTCAGACGGTTGACGTCCGGCGAGATGCACTGTGGCGGCCAGCCCCCTGGGCGGAACTACGACTGGTCCCCCGACTCTACCCGAATCGTATTCACCCACCAGCCGACTCCCCGCGTCGACGACTGGCAGAAGACTGACCTGTCCATTGTCGAAGTCGCGACGGGAAAGATCACCCCCCTGGTCGCGACGGACGCCGCCGAAACTCAGCCGATCTATTCGCCAGACGGTCAGCAGATCGCGTTCTCCTGCAGCGAGACGCCCCCCCGGTGGGCGGCTGCCTCGCAAGTGAAAATCATTGGGAGCTCGGGAACAGGTTTGCGAGCGCTGTCGGCGACGTTTGACAGGAAGCCGTCGCTGATTGGCTGGAATTCAGCGGCAAACGGGATCCTTGTGAGTGAAGTGTTTCGCACGGTCAATCGCGTCTGGGAAATTCCAACCGATGGAACTGTGCCCAGGCCGATGACACCAGACGATGCGATGGTCTCGCAGCCGGTGGTCGACCCGTCCCGGACGGTGTTGGGGTTTGTGGGAGAGGCGACGGATCGTCCGCCCGAAGTCTTCACCTCGTTGGCTGGTTCATTTCAACCAAAGCCGGTGAGTCATGTGCAGGAGCTACCGTCCCTTCCCTGGGGGGCCAGCGAGGTCGTTCGCTGGAAGTCAACGGACGGGTTGGAAGTTGAGGGCTTGCTGACGTTGCCGGTCGGTTACAAGTCCGGCGCGAAGGTTCCTTTGCTGGTGGTGATTCATGGCGGGCCGGCGGGAGTTTTTGTGCAAACGTGTCTTTCGTCGCGCGGTCCTTACCCGCTCGCCGTGTTCGCCGCCCGCGGCTTCGCGATTCTGCGGTGCAACGTGCGAGGGAGCAGTGGTTACGGCAGAGAGTTTCGTTTCGCGAACCAGTCGGACTGGGGGGGCGGCGACTACCGCGATATTCAGACGGGAATCGACGCGGTGATTGAACGCGGGATCGCCGACCCGAATCGATTGGGGGTCATGGGCTGGAGTTACGGCGGGTTCCTGACCAGTTGGACGATCACGCAGACCAAGCGATTCAAGGCGGCGTCGGTCGGGGCGGCGGTCACCAACTTGGTTTCATTCACAGGGACGGCGGACATCTCGGGGTTCATTCCCGACTATATGGGGGGAGAGTTCTGGGACGAGCCACAGCGCTGGCGCGATCACTCCCCGGTGATGCAGGTGAAAGGAGTCTCCACGCCGACACTGATTCAACATGGTGACAAAGATCTTCGCGTGCCGATCGGGCAGGGGTATGAATTCTACAATGCGCTGCGAAGACAGAATGTCCCCGTGAAAATGGTGGTCTACCCCAGGCAACCGCACGCGATTCAGGAACCGAAACTGCTACTTGACGCGATGGAGCGCAATCTGGAGTGGTTTGAACATTGGGTGCGGTAGCGGATTGAGTTTGCGAATGGTGGCCTGCTGGCGGGTGGGAAGGTAAAGTCTGCGAGAATTGTTCTCCTCGTCAATCGCCCGCCCTTTGGTCGAGAGTCCGCACCATGCCGCGTCTGTTCGCCGGTTGCCTCGCGCTGGCTGTTTGTTCGTTGTCGTTGCTCACAATCACGTCCGCCGCAGTAGCCGCCGATCCGACGGTGGAACTGCTGTGGCCCGCCGGCGCCCCCGGAGCCGTTGGCCAAGAAGAAGGGGACAAACCGACGCTGACTATTTGGAAAGCGCCGGCCGACAAATGGAACGGCGCGGCGGTGGTGATCTGCCCGGGTGGCGGGTACGGTTTTCTGGCCGTCGACCATGAGGGGAAGCAGGTCGCCGAGTTTCTGAACAATCTCGGCGTGACGGCGATCATGCTGAAATATCGGCTCGCGCCGCGCTATCACCATCCCGCCCCGATGCAGGACGTTCAGCGGGCGATCCGGTTCTCGGCGGGGGGGCACCTGGCTTCGACTGCGGCGACCCACTTTGACGGCGGCAACGATAAAGGGGACGCGATTGACAAGCAGAGTTGCCGGCCTGACTTCGCGATTCTGTGTTACCCCGTAATCACATTCACCGATCCCTCGACGCATGCCGGGTCGCGGAGAAATCTGCTCGGTGAGAAGCCCGATCCTGAACTGGTCAAATTCTACTCGACCGAAACCCAGATCACCGACAAGACGCCTCCGACGTTTTTGTTCCACACCAACGAAGACACGGGAGTCCCGCCGGAAAACAGCATTCTGTTCTACACCGGCTTGCGAAAGGCCAAAGTGCCGGCTGAGCTGCATATCTACGAAAAGGGTGCGCATGGCGTCGGTCTCGCACCGAAGGATCCCGTGTTGTCGACCTGGTCGGGGAGGCTCGCGGACTGGCTCAAGGTGCGTGGATACCTCAACAAGCCCAAACCTGTGTTTGACGACCCGGCGAAAGTGACAGACGCTGACTTTG
>JAPLOC010000663.1 GCA_026692825.1 Planctomycetota bacterium
CCGCCGGGTCCTCTCCGGCCGGCCCCAACAGTGAGACTACGTATTCGACGTCCGCAGGTCGGCGTTCGATCTCTTCCGTGATCCGACGGGTGAGAAATTTGCGCAAGTGTGGCAGCTTGCTCGACCGGAACAGCGGATCCCGATTCTCTCCCAGTTGATTGAGAACCGCTGGCTCCAATCCATACCAGATCATCAGCGGCAAGGCCCGGTCATTGGCGAATTCGCCATGGGACGCGAGCGCTGTGGCGATTTGGGCGCGGTGTTCGACGCCGATTTTCTGAAGCGCCCCGGCCAAGTGCAGCAGTGGCAACCCTTCCTTGGCGTTGGCGGCGAGCGTGGTCAACGCTTCGACCGTGGTATCGCTCGTTCGATCAGATCTTCAACATACAATTTGTGCATCGCATGCAACGTCCACAACGCGCGGAGCCGGTTCGTGACGTCCTGGGAATGATCGGCCAGAACCGCCGCCAGGCGAACAGGGGCGTGTTCCAGATCCTGCCCGCGAAACGTCCGTTCTGCCAACACTCGCTGGGCCTGCCGGCTGTACCAGGCGTTGGGATGCAGTTGCAGTTCGGCGAGTTGATCGCTGGTGAGTTTCGCGAGGTTCAGCCCCTTCACCGGTTTGGGATCGCCGTACGTGATCTTGTAGATTCGCCCCGATCCACGGTGAATTCCGTCGTTGTCGTGGCATTCTCCAATATCACTCCAGTCGGCGACGAACACACCTCCATCAGGACCGGTGATCAAATCGAGTCCACGGAACCAGGGATCGTCGAAGAACACGAAGTCATTCGCGTGGTGCGCGACGTAGCCGGCCTGCTCCCGCTCCATCAGATCGCGATTGAGTCGCCGGCCGTGCAGGTTGATGGCGAACATGTTGTTGCGATATTCGGCAGGCCAGTTGTCCCCCTGGTAGAACATCAGCCCCGAGTGAGCGTGCCCGCCACCGGCCGCCGACGTGGTGTCGGTCACCCCTTTGCGGATGTCGCTCCAGGTCTCGCGGGTGTCCCAGTGGAAGTGGTCGGCCGTCTGCTCGATGAGCTGATAGGTGCGGGGCGTGAGATCGCTGCCGTACATTCTGCGGAAGTGCGCACCGGGAATCACATGCCACAAGTGCCCGATTACCGTGTTGATGAAGAACAATTCCCCGTGGTGATCGAAGTCGTGTCCCCAGGAATTGGTCGTTCCATGGGCGACGACTTCGAATTCCTGTCGAATGGGGTGGAACTTCCAGACCGAGCAGTTGAGCCGGGTGCGCTGGGAGTCGGAAGTGCCGGGCCGGCCCACCTCCGAGGTCGCGAGAATACCGTGCCGGCCATAGAGCCACCCGTCCGGACCCCAGCGGAGACCGTTGACGATATTGTGTCGGACGGCGGCGTCGTCGAAACCGTCGAGTGCGACGATGGGGTCCGAATCGGGAATGTCGTCGCCATCGAGATCGGGAATGAAGAACAGGTTCGGGGCGGCGAGTGCCCAGACGCCACCGTAACCCACTTCCACGCTGGTCAGTTTCTTGATGCGGTCATGAAACACAGTCCGCTTGTCGTGCTTGCCGTCGCCATCGGTATCTTCCAGGATGACGATGCGATCGTACTGGTTGGCGGCGAAGTTGACCGCGCTTTCGGCATACGAATAGTTCTCAGCGACCCACAGGCGGCCGCGTTCATCGGTGGTGATCGCGATCGGCTGGCGGATTTCCGGTTCGTGCGCGAACAGTTGCGCCGTGAAGCCTTCGGGGAGCCGGGTGAGCTGGATCGCCTCTTCGGGAGTCGGCAGTTTCACCGTTTCGACTTGCGTGTCGGGCACAGTGCTGAAGCCACCGTCGTGCCCCACTTTTTCGAAAACGACGACATGCTGCCAGGGAAGCACGTCAATTGTTTTCTTGTATCGCAGGAACAGTTCGGGATCACTGACCTCGCGTTTTACCTGCGCCTGCGACATTTTGTGCACGAGCTTGATCGGCACATTCGGATCTTCGAGCCGAAATTCCACAAACGCGATGCGGCCGCCGACCTTCATCGCTTTCGACAACTCGCGCATCATCTCGAACGGATACTCAAGTTCGTGGTAGACGTCGACCATGATCGCCAGATCGACGCTGTTGGCGTCGAGGCGGGGGGACTTTTCGGTCCCCAGCAGCAGGTCGACGTTGTCGACCTTTTTCTGTTTCAGTTTGTTTTGCAGCAGATCGAGCATTTCCTGCTGCACATCGACAGCGATCACGCGGCCGCCCGGCAAGACTTTCTCCGCCATTTGCAATGAGATCACCCAGCCTGCCCCGATGTCGGCAATTGTCATCCCGGGCTTCAGTTCCAGCGATTCGATCATTTTCGAAGTCGCCTCTTCCCGCTCGCGTTCCGGACGTTCGAGCCAGGGGGCTCCCGCGAAACCCATTACGTACGCGATTTCTCGCCCTTTGTAAAACTTGCCGATCCCGTTGGGGTCGTGTTCGGCGCGAAATTCGTAACGCCCCCCCGAGGTGGGGTCGTCTTTGGTGGTCTTGGCCTGGGGGGGAGCGGTCGGACCGGCGACGGCGACAGATTCGCCCGTTGAGTCCGAGCCCAGCTCTGCGTCCGCCGAAGTCGCGATCGAATTTTCATCGCCAGAGTCACTGATGGTGCCTACGGCATCAGTGACTTCAGCCGGCACGCGTTTATTGGAAGTGGCTTCCTCCAAAGACTTTGCAAGTGTCCCACCGACGCTCCCCCCATTCACACTTCCCACCGTGGCTCCGAGTGCGGTATCGGAAGGGGGGGGGGAGGTTTGGCCACCACATCCGGCAAAAATCAAAACGGTGATCGCGAAACCGACGAGGTTCCAGAATCTGCGGAATAACGACGGTGGGGCGACGGCAGGCGACATGAACGACCTCGCGACAATTTCGCGCCATGCGAGGCACATGGTGCGAATGGGCGGACAATGGAGCGAACAGGCAATCAGGTTTGGCCGATGCTCGGTACGAATCGGTAGGATAGCGTGAGGGGCCGTAATTTCGCCAATGATCAAATCGAGGGGGAGTATTCGCGTTGATGAGAATTGGGTCTTGACTCGTGTTTCGAAGGATCAGAATTCACCCCACCCCAGCCGCTTTTTTCGCAGTGGAGGGGAGCCAGCCTGATGACGTCCGTCGCAGGAGCGTCCTCATCCCTTTCATCCTCTTCATCCTGTCAAATCTTTTCCGTCCGTCGTTTCCATTCTCGGAGCCGACTGACACGAATTCCACGGTTTGACGGATTTTTTAGACAGGATGTTTCACGGACATCTCGAGCGTCAAGGCTGAGTTCTCATCACCCCAGACTGACACTCGGAAATTCGCAGTACACACCAGCCTGCCCTGGTAGTATACTGGAAGTCAGCGTCCCCGCCGTTCAGGAGTTCCCGCCATGTCCGCCTCCCGTCGTCCCGCCCCCCACTCCCGTCATACCAATCGTCGCGCGTTTTTGGCCGACGTGGGAATGGGATTCACTGGAGTCGCGCTCGGTGCGATGCTCGCGAAGGATGGGGTCACACGGGCTGAGTCGACCAATGCCTGGAGTCCCAGCACCGGGCAACCCCATCATCGTCCGAAGGCGAAGAGCGTCATCTGGATCTTCCTCGTGGGGGGAATGAGTCAGATGGAGTCGTTCGATCCCAAACCGGAACTCAATAAATGGGCGGGGAAGACGTTTGAAGAGTCGCCGTACAAATCGACGCTGGAGTCTCCCTACCTCAAAAAGAACCTGCGAGAGCTGGTGGAGGGGCTGCACAAGGTACATCCCAAGCTTTACGAGTTGCAGGTGGGCTACAAGAAGTACGGGCAAAGCGGGCTGGAGATCGCCGACTGGTGGTCGCACACCGCCCAGCACGCCGACGATCTCGCGATTGTCCGGTCGATGTGGACGACCGACAACAACCACGGGGCACAGCTTCAATTCCACACCGGCCGACATGTACTGGAGGGGCAGTACCCCACGATTGGCTCGTGGGTCCATTACGGCCTGGGAACCCTGAATGAGAATCTGCCGCAGTTTGTGGTGATGGGGACACCCATCGCCGACTGTTGTGGCGGGATCGGCGCGCATGGCGCGAACTATCTTGGCCCGGAACACGCGGGGGTGCAGTTGGCGGTTGATCCGAAGAACCCGCTCCCGTTCACCTCGCCCGGACCGGATGTGTACCGGGAGGAACAGGCTGACTCGTTCGCGCTGCTCGGCCGGCTGAATCGGCTGTCGGCGGTCGAATATCCCGACGATCAGTCGCTC
>JAPLOC010000664.1 GCA_026692825.1 Planctomycetota bacterium
GGGGCAGATTTACCCCGAGCTGCATCGACTTGTGGCGAATGGACTGGCGGTCAGCCGCGGTGGGACGAAGTCGACGCGACGGACTCGCATCGTCTACGCCATCACTTCCAAGGGACGCAAAGAGTTCCGCGAGTGGCTGGTTCTGCCCGCCGCCCCCCAGCCGGTGCGGAATGAACTGTTGCTGAAACTCTACTTCGGATGGGAACTCGATCTCGCCGCCGCCGACGTCCAGATCGCCGCCTTCGAACAGTCGCTGCGGACGCTGGGCTCCAAGTATGAGGAGGCCCGCCGAGAGATCGCGCAAGACGAGGAAACCGACCTGAAGCGGCTGTCGGCGGAATTGTCGCTCGATCTGGGCCAGCGGCTGCTCGACGCGCGACTCGCCTGGTGCGAGGCGGCCCGCCGTCGGCTCGCCAAGCGGCCTGGCAAAGCGCACTCCGCCCCCCCCTCAACCGCCACTTCCAAGCCCCGCGTCACAAAACGCCCGAACCCATGAACGCTCCCCAGCAGCCATCCAGCACCCTGACGCGGATTTTCTGGCTGGCCGCCGCGGCCGCCTGCAACCTCGCGACATCCCCCAAATGGACGATCGCGCTGGCCGCCTGGATTGGCCCCTTGTGCCTGTTGCAGTTTGTGAGGAAATCAACGGGCTGGTCGGGATTTCTATGGGCCTGGTTGATGTCGCTGGCGACCGCCATGGTGTCGCTGAGTGACGTAGTTCCCTTTCCGACAAGCATGCTCCTGGTGTTCAGTCTGATCGCGACAGCGGTCGGCCTGGTTCCCTATGTGGTCGACCGCGCCTGGTCGCGCCGACTTTCGCCGGGCGCCCTGCGCTCCCTGGTCTTTCCGGTTGGCGTGGTCGCGCTCGACTGGCTGGGATCGTCTGGCCCGCAAGGGGTCTGGGGATCCCCTGCCAATACCCAGGCGATGACCCCCTTCCTTGTGCAAACCGTCGCTCTCACGGGCTTGTGGGGCGTGGTCTTTTTAATGCACTGGACCGGCGCGTCGGTCGCCGACCTGCTGGCAGTCTGGTCTGTCGACCGCCGCCGCGCACTCTCGATCGCGGCGCCGTGCGCGGCTGTGACACTGGCGTCGATTCTCTGGGGAACATTCCGCTTGTCGACAGTCGAGGATCGGACGAGTGTTCGTATGGGTGCGGTGATTCCCGACAGCATCCCGTTAACGCTGGCCGCCTATGAAGATGTCAGCGGAACGCGACTGGAACTCGCCGCCAACACGTCACAGGCTGACCCGCGACTGGCGGAGGCGGGACGCGGACTGGTGGAATTTCGTTTACATCCCGATCGCGAGAGGTTTCCCAAGTTCTACGCGGCACGCGATCGGTACGAAGATCGGCTATTCGAAGCGAGTGCCACACTGGTCGATCAGGGAGCCCGGCTTGTGACCTGGACAGAAGGTGCGGCGTTACGCACGAAAGAGGATGAAGCCGACCTGCTGGATCGCGGGCGTGTTTTCGCGCGGGAGCGAGCCGTCTACTTGCTGCTGCCGTACGTCGCCTTCCTGACGGGCGAGCCACCCGCCGACGGCAAGTTCATGGAGAACAAGCTGGTGATCATCGCCCCGAATGGCGAAATCCTCGGGGAATTCCTCAAGAACAAACCGGTCGGGGGAGTCGAACCGTCGATCGCGGGAGACGGAAAAGTCCCGGTCTTTGAAACGGAACTGGGAAGGATCGCCGTTTCGATCTGTTACGATGCCGACTTCCCCGCTCCCATGCGTCAGCTTGGCGAGCAGCGAGCGGAAGTTCTCGTATTGCCATCGGGAGACTGGCGGGCGATCGCCCCGTATCATTCTTACATGGCGGCGCTGCGCGGCATCGAGAATGGCTGTGCTCTATTCCGTCCGGTGAGCCACGGCGTTTCGCTCGCGACCGATCGCCTGGGACGCGTCATTACGCAGCACGATTCGTTCACCGCCAAGACAGATCTCTTCCTTGCCGATGTCCCCATACACCACACGAACACGCTCTATTCACGGATCGGCGATCTCGTCGGCGAGGTCTGTGCCGCGATTGCAGTCGTTCTGCTGCTGGCGTTACCGTTCAAGCGACGATTGTGACACCGGCCGAGCGAAGGGGCCGAGTACAGTCTTGCCGCCGGAACGAATTCGGTCTGCCATAAACTGATCATCTATGGAATCCTTCGCAGCCTGCCCGAAATGAATCCAGTGCCACCCACAGTCCGGGATCGCGGAATGGCCGCTGAGCCGTCGGAACGCCTATCGAGACTAACGGTTATGCGGTATTCCACCGGAACCGATCACTGCGCTCCGCGCCGGCTGCTGGGTGTCGCGGGGCAGAGAAGGGGGACATAGCGAGTTTCAAGGTTTCTTCGGTCTTCCTGGCGGTCGCAAACAGGATTCCAGGCCCGAAGCCTGGGCGGTTTGGCGCGTCCAGCCGTCGTTGCCGAACGGCCGACCACGCCGCACCGATTGACACAATCGCTGCAATTCGCCGCTCGAGAGCGCCGCGTTGACACGCTCCCACCACGCCGCATCACGCGGCGCCGGCGTGCCACGCCAGAGCCGCAGGTCATCAGCGGACGACCAGCCGGGCAGGCTCGACCATTTCCAATGCTCGGCTCGAGAAGCCGATTCTGCACGCACGGTCAAGAACGCGCTATGTCCCACTTTTTTGCCGTCACCGGAATGTGTGGCCGATGTATTCGCCGATGGCGGAGCGCGAAGTTCCCGCTATTCCGGACGATTGTTTATTCTGAAAAGCAAGTAAACGACGTTCCATCGAAGCGAAACAAGCCCATGTTTCGGGCGCCGACCCAAAGGTCGCCGTCACGGTCTTCGAACATGCTCCAAACACAAAAGTCTCTCAGTCCGTCTTTTGTAGAGAAGTACCGGTAGGTTTTGCCGTCGTATCGCCAGACTCCCGTCCACTTTGTTGTTTTTCTCTGGTAAGACTCTCCGTTGAACCAGATGTTTCCCGATCGATCCACCAGTAGGGGCATGCCAAGCCCCGGTTGTTCCGAAACCTGTGAAAACGTTTTTCCATCGTACCGCCAGACCCCTCGGCTCCGTGTGCCCAACCAGAGGGTCCCCTGGGAGTCCTCAATGACCGACCGAATCCACTTCTCGCCCCCGGGATTGAACTGGGTGACGACCGTTCCGTCGAATCGGCAGAGGCCTTCAAGTCCCGGAGGCATGCCGGAGGCGAACCAGAGATTTCCCTGCCGGTCTTCGAGCATCGCGTCTACCATCTTAAGGCGCAGACCGCTGGGATTCTGGGCCCTGTTAATCGAATTGAGGAAGGGGAACAATATCTCGTCCTTGAGGCATAACAACCCCTCGCCGGTGCCGAACCAGATTGTTCCGGCTTTATCTTCCAGCATGCTCCATACGTCGGTCTGCTCTGCGAGCGTGAAAACGGGTGCGGTCAGCGAGAGTACAGTCGATCGGATGGCGGCATCGATGGGAATCTCGCGGATGCTCGTTCCATCCCAACGTGACAGTCCGGCGTCCGTACCGAACCAGATTCGTCCTTTCCGATCCTCCAGAATGGACCAGACCGTGTTGCTGGTCAGCCCATCTTCGATCGTGAAATGCGTAAAGTCCTTTCCATCGTAGCGGTAAACTCCATCACCCGTTGTGCCGAACCAGTGGTTCCCCGCTTGATCGTGCAGCCCGCATCGGATGTCCCTGTCGCGTTTGCCGTCACGAGTCGCGGCCAGTCTCGGCGTGGCCCCCCGGGCACCGACCACAGGCTCTTCCGCCGCGAGTATTGCGCCCCGGTTGGAACAAGCGACTAGGATCAAGGTGAACAGCGACCAGAGCAGTGGAATCGTTTTCATCGCGTTGGCTCGGCTGACGGTTTGACGGCCCGGGAATGTGTGAATAGGTTGATCGCCGATTGTCGGTGTTCTTCGCATTGATGGAAATGGTCTGGGCAAACTGACGCCGGCGACAGCGCCTCGAAGTACGCCTCCACTGACTATGCCAATGGACTGGCACAGAAAAGGAGAACATAGTGAGTTTCAAGTCTTCTTCGATCTTCCTGGGGGTCGCAATCAGGATTCCAGGCCCAAAGCCTGGGCGGCAGTACGCGTCCAGTCGTCGTTTCCGAACGGCCGACCACGCCGCATCGAATGACGCAATCGCTGCAAGTCACCGCTCGATTGCGGTTCGATGACACGCTCCCAAACACGCCGCATCACGCGGCGTCGGCGTGCCACGCCAGAGCAGCGGGTCATCAGTGGACAACCAGCCGGGCAGGCTCGACCATTTCCAATGCTCGGGAAAACCGCCGCTGGGCGTCGTTCATCGTCGACACAAAGACGTCGAAGTCCGCCAGCTTGTGGAACACCGTATCGCGGCGGTTCCGGCGATTCAATGCGTGATCGATCATCCAGCCAACAGCGGCTCAAGCGGTCATTGGTATCCTCGCTTGGTAGCCGACGCGAGTCTCCAAGTCAAAGACCGCGCTGCGTCCCCATTGTTGCCTGCCGAGTCGCCGTTGAGTCGGGCCGGCCGTTTCAGTTGTTGGATCGCGATTCCGCGTTGAAGTGTGATCTGGAACCGCAGGAACTTGTTCCCGTGA